>NZ_JACHTR010000009.1:0-62896 GCF_020135975.1 Campylobacter sp. W0014
ATTTTCTAGATTGATTTGACCGAGTTCGATTTCCCCACCATATTGATCAATGGTAAAGAAGCTGATACCATATAAACCAGCTTCTATAGTGCCTTTATTTGTTAAAGTTTCTATTTTATTACCTGCTTCGATTAAAATACCACTAGCATTATCGGCTTTAATTGTTCCAGAGTTGGTAAGAGTTTTAATAACACTTGCTTGCCCACTCAAATTTGAAACTGAAATTGCCGCTCCAAATTTATGCTTAGATGTTGATTCGATTAATCCTGCATTCTCAAATTTATCAATGCTTGTACCTGCCATCTTTATACCAAATTTTCCATAAATAGAGCCTGTATTTTCAAAGGTTTTTACACAAGTATCTTTTAATTTTATTCCTGCTGACACGTCAAGCGTACCAGTATCCGTTGGCTCTTTACTTCCACTACTTTGTATTACTCCACTATTTTCGAATTTATCTATAATAGCCTTGCCGCTAATATTGATTCCTTGATATTGATCTGAACTTATAGTTCCACTATTTTCAAATGTACTTATGGTAGTACCACTGCTAATATTTATTCCCTGACCTTGAGTAGAACTTATAGTTCCACTATTTTCAAATGTACTTATGGTAGTACCACTGCTAATATTTATTCCCTGACCTTGAGTAGAACTTATAGTTCCATTATTAGTAAAATTATCTATAGTAGTGTTTTTTATAAAAATACTTTCCTTATCGTTTGAACTTATGATTCCACTATTGTTAAAGTTTGTTATAGTTGATTTAGTGCTATCATCTTTTGCCCAGATTACCACACCAAATTTAGAAGATCCATTACCTATAGTTCCACTATTTTTAAAATTAGTGATGGTGGCACCATTGCCTTTGCTATCACCTATAACAATACTTCCGTAATTATTTCCTCCTACTACTGTTCCTTTATTTTCGAAAGTTGTGGTTGAAGAATCTTTTTGAAAGTCAATAGCGATATTATTGCTTACATTAACTGAGCCACCGCTTTCAATGGTTAAAGTATTACCTGTTCCGCTTACAGTGATTTTATCTGTTTTGCTGCCATTTATGGTGCAATTCCCATTACTACAATCTCCACCACTAATTGTAGCATTAGCGCAAGTTGCTAAAACAGAAACTGCTGCTAAAGAAAATAGGAATTTTTTAGAAAGAGATTTAGAATTTAAATTTTCTTTTGAATTTAAAAAACGGTTTAAAGAATTGAAATTTTCTAAATCCCCCCCCCCGGTTGTTGATTAGATAAATTTTTATTTTTCATATAAATCCTTTCTTAGATTAAAAATCATTTCTAAATATTTAAGAAATAATTTATGCTATTAAAAAGCAATATAATCATTGCAACTTGATTTGATTTTGGAAAAGTTAAAGCTAAAATTATAGGGATTGCTTGTTAGCTTTAACCTATGGTTTAAAAGTTTAAAAAATAATTGGGATTATAATAAAATATAACTAAAATTGTCAAATTAAAATTTTTTATTATTATTGATAAATAAATTTTATTATTTTTTAGTAAGTGATTTTGCTTAGATAAAGACCATTGGATGGAGCTAAGAAGTGATTGTGTTTTTTTATAGCTTTTATTTGCTCGATCAGTTCTTCTTGAGTCATTTTTTGTTCCAAAACTTTTAAAACACTCGCGACAATAAGACGAATTTGACCTCTTAAAAAGCCATTGGCTTTAAAATGAAAAATCGTCATATCCTTATAAACATAAGCATGAGATTTAAACATATTTCTAATCGTGCTTTTAACATCACTTCCGCTTTTGTAAAAATACTTAAAATCATGCTCTCCGATAAAGTGTTTTAAAATTTCATTGGCTTTTTTAATGTCTATTTTTGGATAAAAATACACGTATTGTGACATAAAGGGATTAAATTTGCCATGATGAAAAATATAGCGGTATTCTCTACTTTTAACATCGTATCTCACCTCAAAATTTAAAGGCATGAATTCTAATTTTTTGATGTGTATGTGAGGATGAGAAAATTTGTTGATCTGCTTTGTAAGATAATTTAGATCTTTAAAATGATCCCCACACTCAACACAAGCCACCGCAAAACTTGCATGCACTCCTTTATCTGTCCTTGAAGCCATATAGGTTTTAGAAAAAATTCCAAGATGGCTTAAAGCATTTTCCAAGGCATCTTGAACGCTTTTTTTATGTGGCTGCGTAGCAGAGCCTAAAAAAGCTGATCCATCGTAAGAAAAAACAAGTTTTAATTTCATTAATAACGACTCAAAATCATTTTCTTAAAACAAATAATCGAAGCGATGAAACTAAACACAAAGACACTAAAACACGCTAATAAAGGTGGTTTATAAAACAAGCTTAAAAGTCCAAAATATACCACAATAACACCGAACATCCCTACATATACGAAGCCTTTTTCATAGCGATAAGTGACAATACCAAATGAAAGTGCAAAAAGTGTGCTTGCCAATGGGAAAAGCGCTATGGTAGTATATATCACAAATTCTTTAGCACGTTTTGCATCGGTATTAATATCTAGCCAATATTCATAAAATTTTTTGATTTTAAAGTTATTGTTGTTAAATTTAGTATTTAAGGTGAGATTTTCAAATTCTCCTGTAAAAAGCATACTAGATTGCTCGAAATTATACATCCTACCCTTAGAAAGTTTAAAGGCAAAACCTGTGCTTTCTTTTTGTACAGTGGCTTCTTTAGCGATGATGAGTTGCTCTTTATCGCTTTGTACTCTTTTTGGATGATACATGATGATATTTTCATACTTATCGCCATCTTGTTTTTCTATAAAAATCATCCAATCTAAAAATTTTTGTCCAAATTCTCCTGTTTTATAGTTAAATTTCACCTGTGTTTTTTTATAATCAATAAAATTATCTTGAAGTTCAAGCACCAAAGGTATCATTACTAAAGATGTAAACAACATCAAAGCACTCATTAAAGCAGAAATTTTTAAAAACAATGAAGCCAAGGTTTTTGGGGAAAACCCTAAGGTAAAAAGAACTATACTTTCATTTTCTCTAGAAAGTCTAAATAAAGTCAAAGTTAGCGCTATAAAAAAAGATATAGGCAAGGTAAAAATCAAAATTCTAGGCAACATAAAGCCATAAAGTTCGAGTAAATCTAAAAAGCTGATTTCTATACTTGAGGTTAATTTAGCAAGTTGGATAAAAAACACCATAGAAACAATACTAAAAAGCACAAAAAAAATGGAAAGATTAGTGCTTAAAAATTGGTTTAAAATATATCTTGAAACAAGCTTCATGTTAAGTCCTGATTAAAAATTAAAAAAATGATATAACCGATAAAAGCAGTATTGATAAAAGGTAAAAATGCTAATTCTCTTTTTTTACCAAAAATAAAAAATGGTAAAGTCAATAAAGCCCCGAAAAAAAGAATGATAAAACTTGCTTTAAATCCAAAAATTCCAGCTATACTAGCACACACGATTATATCCGCATCTCCTAAATTTTCTTGTATATTTTTTGATTTGAAATTCTTGATATAGGCTGTCAAATTTTTAAGCAAAAACAAAAAACCCGCAAAAGAAAAGGCTTGCACTAAAAAGCCATTTTTAAAATCTTCAAAAATAAGAAAATAAAAAATTTCATTTATATCTAGCTTTGAAATCAAAGCTAAAAAAAATAAAGCCCAAAGCAAAACTTGCGGAACTGCTTTAAATTTGATATCTATATAAGAAAGCATCCAAAAAACAAATAAATATAATGAAAAAACTAGGAATTCTAATAAATTTTTACTAAAAAAATAAGCAATAAAAACAAAAAACACGCCTAAAATTTCAGCTAAAAATAGTTCGATGGGAATTTTTTCCTTGCAAAATCTACATCTAGCTTTTAAAAATAAGTATGAAAAAAAAGGTATAAGATCTAAAATACTAAGTTTTTTGCCACAAGAAAAACAATAAGATCTTATACTTAAAAAGGATTTATTTTTACAAAAACGACTTAAAAAACACATGCAAAATGAGCCTAAACTCAAACCAAAAATAATCAAAAAAGTAAATTTTAGAAAGCTTTGTGTAAAAATTTCACTTTCCAAATGTTCTCTCTCTTTTTCTGTATTCTTTTATGATTTTTTTAAATTCTCTTTTTGTAAGCCCAGGAAATAAAGTTTCACTAAAATAAATTTCTGCATAAGCGCATTGCCAAAGTAAAAAATTTGAAAGTCTTTTTGCGTTACCCACGCGAAGCATCAAATCCACATCCAAAGGAAGATCTAAATTTTCACTGATATTTTTTTCATTGATTTCTAATCCTTTTTCTACAACGCGACGCGTAGCGCGAACGATTTCATCTTTTGCGCCATAGCTAATAGCTAGATTAACACAAAGCCCTTTGCAATGCTTGGTCTTTTCTTCCACTAGAGCGATTTTATCCCTTAAAGTTTTATCCAGTCTTGTTAGGTCGCCGATAGCTCTTAAGCGGACATTATTTTTTTCAAATTTTTCCAAAGCTTCGTTTAGACAACGATCTAAAAGTTCAAAAATGAATTCAATTTCATCTTTAGGTCTATTCCAATTTTCAGTGCTAAAAGCAAATAAGCTCAAATTAGAAATTCCTTCTTCAACGCAAGTCTCCATAAGCTTTTGCATAGTCTTTACTCCTTGAGAATAACCCAATTTTGCCAAAAAGCCCTTAGCCCTTGCCCAGCGTCTATTACCATCCATAACTATGGCAAGATGTTTTAAATCGTTCATTTTCACCCCTTAAAATCAGATAATTTTTTAAATACAAATAAAGGAGCAATTTTATTATCTTGTGTGACGTTAAAATTCAAATGCTCATTTAAAAATTTTTGCACTTTAAAAAAAGGAGTAAAAATTGAAATTCCGTGATTGTCGATGAGTATTTTTAAAGCACCAAAAACACTAAAATAAAGATAAATTTCTAAAAATTTAGTCCTCTTTTTCATCTGAAATAAACAAGCTTTGTTTTCAAAAATAAAAGGAATATGATAAATATTTTCAAAACTTGCAAAAAGCATTTCTTTTAAAATTTGATATTTTTCTCTATTTTTACATTCCATAAGATTTGAAATGATGTATTCTTTATAATTGATCTTATTTTCTAAGATCGCCACTATCAAAGGCAAACCTTCTTCAAAAGGTGTAAAAACCGGTCTTTTTGATAAATGTTTAAACTGTATCGCTCCACCTTTTTCTTTATAAATTTCAGCCAAATATTCCGCACCAATTTCTAGATCAATCATGCTTTTAGTTTGAATTTTTTTATGATTTAAAAGCAAGGTATAATGACCATATCCTGTTTTTCCTAAAACTTTCATTTGGATGGGTAAAGTAGCATTAATCATAATTTTTCACACCAAGTAATCAAATCAAAAGCTAAATCTTTTTTATCTTTTAAGCCGCTTTTTTCACAAGCGTCTTTACTTATAAAATAAAATTCGTTTTGATCACTTCCAAAAGTATTTTTTTCATTTAGGATATTTAAGCATACTAAATTTAAGTTTTTCTCCACTAAAGATTTTTTAGCGTTTTCTATGGCATTTTCTGTATCAAATTCCATTTTAAAGCCTATTTTTTTGCCTTTAAAATCGATATTTTTTAGCAAATCTTCATTAAGGTTTAAGTGAAGATCTAAGCCTTTTGAAAATTGATTTTTCTTGATTTTTCCTTTTTGAAATTGTGGGATAAAATCACTCACAGCAGCCGCCATAATCAAAAAATCATTTTCGCAAAATCTTTGCAATAACTCCTTTAAGTCTTTTGAATCTTCAAATTTGTAAATTTCATAAGGGGTTTTAAAATCTATAGAACTTAAAAATATAACCTTAGCTCCTAGAAAATAAAAGGCATCAGCGATTGATTTTGCCATTTTTCCGCTTGAAAAATTACTGATGCAACGCACATCGTCTATTTTTTCTCTTGTGCCTCCACCGCTGATCACCACACTTTTATCAAGCCAAAATTTCTTTTTAAAAAGCTCTCTTTTGGTAATATTAAATATATCCTCAACCTCCGCTAAAGCTCCTACTCCTTCATCCTTACAAGCTAAAACTTTAGAAATTGGAGGGATGATTAAGGCTTTATTTTTTTGAAGTAATTTTAAAGAATTTTGTGTGCTAAAATGATGATACATGTTTGTATTAGCCGCTGGAGCGATGATTAAAGGTTTAGTGCAAGCGATTAAAGTTTGGATAAAAAGATTATCCGCTATACCAAGGGCTAATTTATTGATCGAATTGACACTCGCGGGCGCAAAAAGAACAAGATCGCAATCTTTGCTAAAATCTATATGATTTTTTTTATTTTCCCAACTTTCATTTTCTTCGCACAAAATTTCATCTGCCAAAGCTTCAAAGCTTAGTTTATTTGCAAATTTTAAAGCTCCTTGGCTAAGTAAGACTTTAACTCTAATCTTCTCTTTTTTAAATAAAGAAATAAGCTCATAAGCTTTATAAAAAGCTATACTACCACTAACCGCTAAAAGTATGGTTTTCATTTTTTAAATTTTTTATAAAAATAATCTTTAATTACTTTTCTATTAGCTCTATTGATAAACAAAGAACCACTAGAAACATTACAATCAACTGAACTTCCAGCCGCGATAATAACATCATTTTCTATATTGACAGGAGCGATAAATTGCGTGTCTGATCCCACAAAAACATTCTTGCCGATAATAGTTTTATGTTTTTTAATCCCATCATAATTACAAGTGATAGTCCCACAGCCTATATTGGTACCGCTATCGATTTCGCAATCGCCTAGATAGCTTAAGTGCCCTGCTTTTACGGTATTTAATTTTGCATTTTTGCATTCTACAAAATTACCTATATGGGTATTTTTTATTTCACAATTTGGACGCAAATGTGCCAAAGGCCCTACATCGCTATTTTCAACGATAGAATTTTCAATCACACTAGAACTTTTGATGATGGAATTAACGATCTTGCTTTTTCCTTCAATTCTCACATTTTCATAAACTTCACATTCTCCTACAAATTCAACATCCAAGCCTATAAAAGTGCTATGAGGTAAATGAAAAATCACTCCTTGTTTCATCCAATGCTTTTTGATTTTTTCTTGCATTAAATTTTCAGCTATACTTAACTCGGATTTATCATTGATGCCCATAAATTCATTTTCATCCACATAGATAGCTTTAATGATTTTATTTTTATCCTTAGCTAAAGCTATCATATCGGTTAGATAGTATTCTTTAGCGGCATTATTGTTATCAATTAAAGGCAATATTTCTGATAAAAGTTCTGATTTTATCGCATAAACTCCGGCATTACAAATATCGATTGATCTTTCTTTTTCATTGGCATCTTTAAATTCTATGATTTTTTCCACTCTATTATTTTCTATCAAGACTCGCCCATAAGTTTTTGCATCCTTAGCGCAAAACACCGCTAAGCTTAAATCGGCATCATTTTGCAATAACTGCTTTAAGCTTTCACTTTCAACTAAGGGCATATCTCCACAAAGAATTAAAACTTTTTCTTTATCTGATTTGAAATTTTTTAAAGCGCCTGCAGTTCCAGGGTAATTTTGCAAATCTTGTTCTAAAATTTTTGTTTTTGGAAAAGAAGAGAGAATTTCTTTTTCAACAAGCTCTTTTTGATGAGACAAAACCACACTTACATCATTACTTAATTCATAGGCTTTTTCTAAAATATGCAAAATCATGCTTTTTCGGCAAAGTTCTTGCAGAACTTTTGGTTTTTGTGATTTCATCCGAGTACCGAGTCCTGCTGCTAAAATTAAAATTGAATTTTTCATAATCTTTAAAGCCTTTATTTTATGATAAATAATTTTATTCTATTTTAACATTTTAAAGTTAAGTTTTGGATATTTTAAACAAAAGTTTTAAACTCTTTTTTAGTCATCAAAAGTTAAAATAAAGCCTATTTTTAAAATCAATAATCTAAGGTTAGCATTTGAAAAAAATATTTTTTTTATTGATAATGAGTGCCTGTTTTAGCACTCTTTTTGCAGCACCTGAAGCAACAATTCCTACGGTAAATTTAAGTCTTAGTGCTCCAAATACTCCCAATCAGCTTGTTACAACTTTAAACATAGTCATAGTATTAACGATCTTAGTGCTTGCTCCGAGTATAGTTTTTGTTATGACTTCTTTTTTACGCTTGATCGTTGTTTTTTCTTTTTTACGTCAAGCTATGGGAACGCAAAGTATGCCACCAAATACTATATTAGTAACCCTTGCTTTAATTTTAACCTTTTTCATCATGGAGCCTGTGGCTACAAAATCTTATAATCAAGGTATCAAGCCTTATTTAGCAGAAAAAATTGGCTATGAAGAAGCCTTTAATAAAAGCATCAAGCCCTTTAAAGATTTTATGTTAAAAAATACTCGCGAAAAAGATCTAGCTTTATTTTATCGCATACGCCATTTGCCAAATCCTAAAACGATTGATGATGTTTCTCTAACCGTTTTGGTACCTGCATTTATGATTTCAGAACTTAAAACAGCTTTTGAAATAGGCTTTTTAATCTACTTGCCTTTTTTAGTTATAGATATGGTTGTGAGTTCTGTTTTAATGGCTATGGGTATGATGATGCTTCCGCCTGTAATGATTTCTTTACCTTTTAAACTTTTAATTTTTGTTCTTGTTGATGGTTGGAATTTATTGATTCAAAGATTAGTAGAAAGTTTTGTAACGTGATAAAGAAAAGACTAAAAAGTCTTTTCTTAAAACTTAAAAGAAGAATTGTAAATGATTCTTTTTAAAAGTGTCTTTAACATCTTTTAAATATTTTTCTCCAAGCGAGTCAAAAAATCCGTCTTTTTTACTTTTGCTGATAAAATCATCTAGTTCTTTTTTAAGCTCCATATCGCCTTTTCTTATAGCTATACCCCAAAATTCTGGACTTTTTTGAAAAGGCGCTAAAATAGTTCTTGTAGTGTCTTGATGTTTTTGCCAAGTTCTATAAATAGTCAGTTGATCATAAAAAAATCCATCTGCTTTGCCTTGTATGACTTCCAAAATCGCCGCACTTTCTTTATCGAAAAGATGCATAGTTGCATTTTTAAGATTTTTACTTGCATATAAATGCCCTGTAGATCCACGTTTTAAAGCTAAAATTTCTCCTTTTTTATCCAAATCTTTTATGCTTTTGATCTTTGAGTTAATAGGAGTTAAAATTGCCAAATTAGCCTGTGCATAAGGGATAGTAAAATCCACAACCTTTTTACGTTCATCAGTAATCGTCATAGAAGACATAATAAGATCTATTTTTCCAGTTTTAAGGGCAGGTATCAAACCATCCCAAGCTATATTTTTAACTACGAGTTTATAGCCGTGTTCTTTAGCGAATTGATCCAAAAAATCAACACTGATCCCACTTGCTTTTCCGTTTTTATCGCTCATTTCAAAAGGTGGATAACCCAGTTCCATACCCACAACCAGATCTTTTGCCATCAAATGCAAGGCAAAAAACATTGTTAAAAAACAAACAATTTTTTTCATTGTCTCTCCTTAATTAAAATTAAAAATATGTATTAAAATACATAAAATTTTACTCATTTATTTAAGTAAAATTTTACAAATTTTTATAAAATTTCAAAGCCTTTTCATAATCTTCTTGAGTATCAATTCCCATACTTTGAGTACTAATTTTCAGCATTTTGATTTTCTTTCCATTTTCAATCGCCCTTAATTGTTCTAGTTTTTCAGTTTTTTCAAGCATTGAATTTTTTAAAGCGCAAAACTCTCTTAAAGCTTCTACACTATAAGCATAAATTCCCAAATGTCCTTTAAAATCATCTTGATAATCTTCTCTTTCATAAGGAATTTTTGATCTTGAAAAATATAAGGCAAAATTATCTTTATCGCAAACCACTTTAACTAAATTAGGATCATCGGCTTGTTTTTTATCTATGCTTTTATAGCAACTTGCCATAAAAGCTTCTTTATTTAAGCAAGAATGTGCAAATTCTTTAAATAAAAGCAAATTTTTACTTTCTATAAAAGGTTCATCCGCTTGTACATTGATGATAATTTCATCATCCTTTAAAGCAAGTTTTTGACAAGCTTCATTGATTCTATCTGTACCGCTCTCATGTTCTTTACTCGTTAAAACCGCTTTAAAATGATACTTTGTAGCAAGTTCTAAAATTTCTTCATCATCAACAGCTATACACACCTCATCGACTTCTTGTACTTGTTTAGCAGTCGCTATAAACATAGGAACGCCACCTATATCACAAAGAATTTTTTTAGGAAAACGCGTTGAGTTTAATCTTGTAGGTATAATAATCATTTTTTCATCCATTCTAAAATTTCATTTTCAACTTCTTCGCTTTTGTATACTCTTTTATCTTGCAAATTTAAATCAAAAAGTTTAGAAATTTCTTCCTTTACCTCTAGATTAAAATTTTTAGCTAAAAGTTTAAAATCTTCTTTTTCATCTTTACAATCTCTATTAAAGATCGCCTTAATCATACTTGGAGTAAATTTTGTCCATTCAGCTGTTGAAGTGATAATGCTTGGTTTTGAAGTATCTAGCATTTTAAAGCAAGTTGCAGTGTGTGGATCGATTAAAGTTTTATTTTCTTTGATAAATCTCATGCACTCATTATCTTCGCAAAAATCAGCTTCAAAATCTTCTTGTAAGCTTTGCAATTCTTTTTGATCAAGAATAAAATAATTTTGATTTTTAAGCGAATTCATTAACTCATTAGTTCTTAAATCGCCCAATTTATCAAAAAGCAGTCTTTCTATATTGGAAGAAATAAGAATATCCATAGCTGGAGATATAGTTTTTTTAAGAGTTTTACCTCGCAAATCATAAATGCCTTTATTAAAAAATTCACTTAAAATATTATTTGCATTGGATGCGATTTTTATTTTTGCAACTTTAGCACCCATTTTTTTCGCATAATAAGCCCCCAAAGCATTTCCAAAATTTCCACTAGGAACAATAATTTCAATCTTTTCTTTAAATTCGTTCCATAATTTTAAACTCGCATAATAATGATAGATTATTTGAAACAAAATGCGTCCAAAATTGACAGAATTTGCAGCACAAAGCTCATAATCTTGCATTTTTAATTTTTCTCTAAACTCTGCTTTTGCTAATAGATTTTTTAAAATACGTTGCGTATCATCAAAATTGCCTTCAATCGCCAAAACTTTTAAATTATTTTTATCCAAAGCTCTCATTTGAAGTTCTTGTAAAGAACTTGTTCCACCATTTGGATACATACAAGTAACTTTAATATTTTCTAAATTTTCAAAGCTTTTAAGCGTAGCTGGGCCTGTGTCTCCACTTGTGGCACACATGATTAGAATTTTTTTATCTTTTGAAAATTCATTTAAAAGCACTCCAAAAGGTTGCAAAGCCATATCTTTAAAAGCTCTTGTAGGTCCATGCCAAAGCTCGTTAATATAAACCCTATCTTCGATTTTTTTTAAATTTATTGCAAAACCATGATCAAATTTTTCATAGCTTTTCAGGGCTTTTTTAAATAATTCTTCATAGCCAAATTCAAAGCTTTCTATCAATTTTAAAGCAAAATCATTATAAGAAAGTTCGCTGTATTTTTCCCCATCAAAATAAGGTAAATTTAAAGGTGAATAAAGCCCACCTTGCGGTGCATTTGGATTAATCAGTGCTTCTTTAAAATCTGCTTTATTGTGAATATTTCTACTTTCAACTAAAATCAATCAAAACTCCTTACATATTGATGCAATTTCTCTTTAAAATTTTCTTTTAATTCTATATTTAATTCTATAATTTGACACTTAAAACCAAAATCTTTCACTTTAACATAATCCTTAAAAGTAAGCATCAAAGTATCACAATTATGCTTTTTAAGTAATTTTTCAAGCTCGTCTTTTTTAAATTCATAATGATCCTTAAAAAAATAACAAGCCCTAGCCTTTATAAAATGCTCATAAAGTCTAAAAGGTTTAGCAATAGCCGTAACCAATATAGCCTTAGGATTTTCTTTAGTATAAGAATAACGGATAAAATCCCTATTTTCAAGTGCTATAAAATCAGCTTTTTTGCTATAAAATTTTGGCAAACGATACGCCCCGCTAGGTAAAGTAAAGTTAAAATAAGGCTTTACTTCACTCTCTAATAAAATATCGAATTTTTGAATATAAAATTTAGAAAAAGCATCATCTAATAAAACTATCTTAGCGCCCAAATCAAAAGCTTTTTTGATCCCTTCTGCCCTATTTTCACTGACAATTACGCCTGAAATTTTATCCTCAAAGGCATATTCCATCGCTTCATCACCACTTTGCACAACATCGGCTAAAATTTTATGATTGTATTTAATAACAAGCAAGCCTTTGCTTTTTCTTTTATAGCCTCTAAGTACGATAAAAACACCTTCAAATTCCCTTGCTATTGCCTTACAAAGGGGTGTTTTTCCATTACCTCCAAAACTTAAATTTCCAACACTGATTACAGGCTTTTTAAAATCTATTTTTTTAAACAACCAAGTATTTATGATGGCTAATAATGTATAAATAAAACTCAAAGGTAGTAACGCATACGCTAAACATTTTTGAAAAGAGCTAGGTTTGAAAAAATAATGATCTAGCCAAAGTTGATATTTTTTATCTTCACTCACTTAAATTCCATTAAATTTGCGATTTTAGGCATAGATCTTTTAAAGGCATTGTTTCTAATACGAGTTTTTAGCATTTTGAGTAAATTTTCATCTAATTTATCCATAGTTTGCTTATCATTATTTTCTATGGCTTTTAAACCTAAGTCTATTTGCTCATAAGTAAAACCCAATTCCTTTTCATCGCTTTGTTTTTCCCAAAGATCTGCACTCGGACTTTTTTTAATAAAATTTTTATGAATCTTTAAAAATTTAGCCATTTCGTACACTTGCGTTTTATAAAGATCACCTATAGGATTAAAAGCACAAGCTAAGTCTCCATAAATTGTTCCATAACCCAAAAGCAACTCGCTTTTATTGGAAGTGCCAATTACAAGGGCATTTTTAAGCGCAGAATAATCATAAAGCAAACTCATTCTAATGCGTGCTGCATAATTACCTATACGAATTTTATCTATGTTTTGACTTTGTTCAATAAAGGTATTAAGAATTGTCTCAATAGAAATAATTTTATGTTCTATATTTAAATCATGGCAAAGCATCAAAGCATCATTTAAATGCTCTTTGCTTGAATATTGTGTAGGCATTAAAAGCGCAAAAACATTTTTATCTAAAGCTTTTTTGCAAAGTGTAGCTACCAAAGCAGAGTCAATCCCTCCGCTAAGTCCTAAAATAACATTATTTTTACCACTTTTTAAAAGTTCCTCTTTTATAAAAATACACAAATTTTCTAAAATTTGTTCACAATTCATAACTTACCTTTACAATAATTCGCTAATATAATTATATATAAAAATTCAAAAAAAAGGCTAAAAAATGCAAATTACTCAACAAGCTTGTGGTCCTTATATGACCAATTGTTATATTCTATCAACACAAAAAGGCGAGATCATCATAGATCCAGGTTTTGAAGCTTTAAAATTCATCAAAGAGCATGTTAAAAATCCTTTGGCTATTTTAAACACTCACGGACATTGTGATCATGTTTGGGATAATGCAAAAGTCAAAAGAGAATACAACATCCCTATTTACATACACAAAAATGATGAATTTATGTTAGATGATCCTATGGATAGAGGATTTGAACCAAGCAAAGCAGATTTTTTAGTCGAGGATGAAAATATTCTTAATATTTGTGGGACTGATTTTAAATTTCATTTTTTACCAGGACATACCCCAGGATGCACCATGATAGAACTTGTAGGACAAAATTTAATGTTTAGCGGAGACTTTTTATTTTATAGAAGTATAGGAAGATGGGATTTTCCTTTTTCTGATCCAAAACTTATGAAAGAAAGTTTGCAAAGAGTATTGGCTTATGAAAATGATTATAGACTTTTACCTGGACATGGAAAAGAAACAACGCTAAAGGATGAACAAGCACATATTCCTTCTTGGTTAAGATATTTCTAGGAATAAATTTTGGATAACTTAGATCTATTTTTAGTTTATTTTTTTATATTTTTAAATATTTTTGCCCTACTGGGTTTGTTTTTTGGAAAAGGCAAAAAAAATCAATTCAATGAAAAAAAATTTTCTAGAATTTGTCCTTGTAGGAAAATGGCTGAAAATGGCTCTTTAAGCACAATTTGTATTTATTGTGCTGTAGGTGGGCTTTTTTATAGCGTTCTTTCTATAGGGTTTATAGGATTTAAAAACTGGGCTTTAGATCTTATCTTAATTCTTTCTATTTCAATGGCATTTTTAGGTTGGAAATTAAAAATCGATTAAGCATATGCTAAATTTTGCTCCGTCGTTTTCATTGCTTGCCAATAAACTGCCTTTGAAATTTTTCTCAATAATCACCTTACTCATATACAAACCTATACCTGTTCCTATATTGGCATGTTTGCTGCTGATATAGGGTTCAAAAATTTTTTCTATAGGCGATATAGTAATACCTTGTGCATTATCGCAAATTTCAATAATAATATTTCGTCCTCTTTTAAAAGCTACTATTTTTATATAAGGATTTTTTATCCTTCTTTCTATAAAAATATCTTTGGCATTGCAAAGTATATTTAAGACTGCTTGGCAAAATTGAGTTTCAAAACCATAAAATTGGATCTTTTTTTCAAAATTTTCTTCTATTTTTATAAAATTAAAAGAACTTTCTAGCAACTTTAAGGTTTTACTCAAAGCTTGATCTATGTAAAAATAATTTTTAGAAACATTGGGTTTGAAAAAATTTCTAAAATCATCTATAGTTTTTGACATATAAGAGATTAGACTCTCGGCATTCTTTTCAAGTCTTTTAAAATTTTGATAATCTATTTTTTCAAATTCTAACATAAGGCTTATGTGTGTTAAAATGGTATTTAGCTCGGTTAGAGGTTGTCTCCATTGATGCGCGATATTTCCTATCATTTCACCCATGCTAGCCAAACGACCTTGATGCATTAAAATTCTTTCGTGCTCTCTTCTTTTTTGAAGCTCGAGTTGAATTTTTTGTTCTAAATTCGCATTTAAATTTTTTAAAGAATTTTCACTAAGCTCAAGCCTTTTAATAAGCACCTTAAAACCATAATGCAAGATGATAAAAATCACACAAAATAAAACTAAAGACAATAATAAAGCCTCATGAAAAGATTTTGTAATAATCTCTTCTTGCTTTGTGATGTCTTGATAAAAAACCATTTTTGCTTCATTAGTTAAATTAAAAGAATGTATGATAAAAAATTTACTATCCTTTTTAATTGTATCTTTATTTTTATAATTTTTATCAAAAATAATCCTGCCTTTTAATTTTGAAAAAGCTTCTATCTCCTTTAAAAAATATTCAGCTCCAAAACAAAATTCAATCCAAGCTAATAATTTACCATTTTCATAAAAAGGGGTTAAGATATGGTAGGTTAATCTGTTTTTATCAAGAAGAAAATATTCGCTTTGGTTTAAATTTAAAGACAGGCTTTCTTCGCCTAAATAGGTTAAAAGTTTTCCTTGATGATCAAAAAATTTCATACTGATTAAATAAGGATTTTCTTCTTTTAAAACTTGAAATCTTACTAGGGTTAATTTGTTGATTTTTTCTATATCTTGTTTTTTGATATAGGTTTTTATATTATCAGATTTAACATTTGCCTTTGCCCTATTCATGTAAAATTCTTTAGTACGTTTTAGGGTTGTATTGTAAATATTTTCAATTTCATTTCTAAAATCTTCTTTGGAAAGATTGATTAAATTTCTAATATCAAATTGCCTTAAAAGACTAAAAACCAAACAAGTTAAAATAAATAAGGCTATAACCAAAATCATTGTTTTGGTTTTGGTTGAAAAATTTAAAGACAAACGCATTGATAACCAAAACCAAAAACATTTTCTATAATTTTACAAGGAATTTTCTTGCGTAATTGTTTAACAATCGCCTTTAAGGCTTCTTTGTGATCATTAACATCATTATAAAGCTTGATTTCGAGTTCATCAAAACTTATCGCCCTGTTTTTATTTCTTAAAAGATATTCAAACACTTGTTTTTCTTTTTTTGTTAAAGTAAAGACATTTTGATGGTGAAAAATCTTTGATGTATTGGGCTCATAAAAAACATCTTCTTGTAATTTTATTCTATAATTATCTGTATATTCATACATCCACTGGGCTATATGTTTAAGCGTATTAATAAATTCGTCCCGACTAAAAGGCTTAATTAAAAATTTACAAATGTGAAGCTCTATAGCCTTTAAAAAATATTCTTGCTCACTATAAGCACTTACAATTACAATAGGAATTTTCTTGTGCAAATCTTTTATTTTTTTAAGCACTTCAAGACCATCAAATTTAGGAATGCAAATATCCATAAAAATAACATCAGGATTTTTTTCAAAAAATAAATTTAATGCCTCTTCTCCATCTTTTGCTTCATAAACTTCTTTAAAGAAAAAGGATAAATTAGCACTCAATGATTTTCTAACGCCTTCTTCATCCTCGACATTTAAAACAGTTAAATTGCTAAATAAATTCAAAATTTCTTGCATACGTTATTATAAATTATTTTATTTTAAATTTTTCATTAATTTGATAAATATTTAAAAAATATAGATAAATTAATAATACATTTAAAAATATCCCTATTTTCTCCCTATTTTTTTCTAAAATAACCCTATTTAATCATTAAGGAAAATTTATGAACAAAAGACGTTTTTTTCTTAAGCAAGGTGCTGCTAGCATAGCCTTACTTTCCAGCGCTAAGGCTTTTAGCTTAAAAAATCCTAGCAGAAATGCCAAAAATCCAGAAGCTTTAGGTCAAAAAGATAAAAAATTTGCAATGCTAATTGATCTTAGAAAATGTGTGGGGTGTCATGCTTGTACTGCAAGTTGTAAGGTTGAAAATCAAGTTCCCAAAGATCAATTTAGAACCAATGTTGCTGAATTTGAAATAGGAACTTTTCCTAATGTTAGAAAGGCTTTTTTACCACAACTTTGCAATCATTGTGAAAATCCACCTTGCGTAAGCGTTTGTCCAACGGGTGCAACCTTTAAAAGATTAGATGGTATTGTTGTTGTAGATAATCAAACATGCTGGGGATGCGGATACTGTGTTAATGCTTGTCCTTATGATAAAAGATTTATCAATTCTCAAACTAAGGTGGTAGATAAATGTACCTTTTGTGCACATAGACTTGATGCGGGGTTACTTCCAGCTTGTGTTGAAACTTGCGTTGGAGGCGCAAGAATCATAGGAAATTTAAACGATAAAAATTCTTTAATCTATCAACTTTTAAACCAATTTCCAAATTTTGTTTTAAAACAAAAAAGCGGAACCAAACCTCAAGTTTTTTACATAGGTTTAAATGGAGAATTACTAGACAATGTTGTCTCAATGGATGATTTAGACGATGCATTAAAATCAAAAAATGAAAAATTATTATGGCAAAGCGAAGGAGTTTAATATGGATTTAAGTGTTATTCACTCATTAGTCAGTATAACCCCTGAAAGGCCTTGGGGTTTAAATATAGCCAATTATTTATTTTTAACAGGAATTTCAGCAGCTAATTTTATTTTTGCTAATCTTTATTTTATCTTCAAACAAGAAAAATTAAAAAATATAGCCTTCTTAGCTCTTATAATTTCTTTTGTTTTTTTAATGGTAGCACCCTTAAATTTGATTGATGATTTAAGCCAACCTGGAAGAATGATTAATGTCTTTTTATACGGATGGGAAAATTTCTTCACTAGTCCTATGAAATGGGGAGTTTTGTTATTGATTTCTTTCTTTATTGTTACATTTTTTGAGCTCTATTTAGCCTATCAAGTGCTTTTTAAAAATCAATCCAAAAAACAAAAAATGCTTTTTTATTTTGGAGTTTTAGGACTTATTTTAGCTTTTGGGATCGAATTTTATACTGCGTATTTGATTGCGATTTTAAGCTCATTTGTGTTTTTACACACTCCTTTAATGCCGCTTTTGTTCTTAGCGTCTGCTTTTGTAAGCGGAATAGGAATATTAATACTTATAACACAACTTTATCTTAAATTTTTCACTGATGAAAAATTAAACACTTCTTTATTTTCAACCTTGGCAAAATGTTTAGCCTTTTTTGCTATGCTTGATATTATTTTAAGAATTTTTTGGTTTAGCTTTTTACTAGTCTTTAATACAGATGATAGATTTGTAGCTCAAATTTTCTTCCAAAAAGAAGGATTTTTTATCATTTTCATAGATATGGGACTCTGTCTTCTTTTACCTTTAATCATAGGTTTTTCAAAATTAAACCAAAAACTACCTTTTGTGATTTTAGCAGGATGTTTGGGTGTGCTTGGAAGTTTAATGTTTAGATATACTCTAGTGATCAAAGGTCAATCTTTTCCAAAAACTACACCTTCTTTTTTAGAATATCACATAGATTTTTCAAATCTTATAGGCATAATTTGCAATTATGGACTTTTAATCGCACTTTTTTGCTTTGCTTTAGCATTTTTTAATAAAAATATATTGATAAAAGGAAAATAAAACAATGAAAAGAAGAAAATTTTTAATCGGATCGGGATTAAGCATTGGTGCAATTTCAGCGCTTGGATATTCTGATACTTTAAAACATACATTGACTTTTTCAGATAAAGGGAGTAAAGTAAAAAATACCATCTATGCAAACGCACAAGAATGTGAAGCATCCTTGGATAAAAATGAGATTAAATTTAATGATAAATTTAGCATCATGCCAAGTGTTTGCAATGGTTGTGTAACCTTTTGTTCTGTGCGTGCTAAAATTGATAAAAAAAGCCAAAAAGTACTTAGAGTAAGTGGGAATCCTTATAGTTTGCTTTCAAGCGATCCTTATCTTGATATGAATACACCTTTAAAAGAAAGTTTTATCGCTTTATCAAATCATAATGAAAATGGCTTAAATATGCGTTCTACATGTTGTGTTAGAGGTAATTTTATCCATCATAAACTTGATGATGAATTTAGGATTACAAAGCCTTTAAAAAGAGTAGGAAAACGCGGAGAAAATAAATGGAAAAGTATTAGCATCGAAGAATTGATCTCTGAAATTGTAAATGGTGGCGATCTATTTAATGAAGGACATATTGAAGGGCTTAAAACATTTTGTGATACAAAAACTTTAATTGATGAAAAAAATCCAGATTATGGTCCTTTGGCAAATAAATTATGTATTTTAGGCACAGGAGATGAAGGAAGGCAAAATTTTATCACCCACAGATTTGCTCAAAGTTTTGGAACGATAAATTATTTAGGACATACTGCAATCTGTGGTCTTTCTATGCGTGCGGGTGAGGCTGCTTATTTAAATGATTTTCAAAAATATCCCCATTTAAAACCTGATTTTGAACACTGTAAATTTCTTCTTAATATAGCAACCGCACCCGCACAAGCTGGAAATCCTTTTAAAAGACAAGCGCATTTACTCGCAAAAGCTAGAAGTGAAGGAGAAATGAAATACGTCACTATAACTCCAAATTTAACCAACGCCGATACCTTTGCAGTGGAAAATAAATCAAGATGGATACCTATAAAACCAGGGAGTGATCTTGCTTTTGTCATGGGGATGTTAAGAGTGATCATAGAAAACAAACTTTATAATCTTTCTTATTTAAAAATTCCAAGTTTAAAATCTCAAATAGCTCTTAATGATGTTAGTTTTACTAATGCAACCCATCTTGTCTTGCAAGATGAAACAAACTATGGTACTTTTTTAAGAGATGAAAATAATCAAATTTTAGTCCTTGAAAATGGCATTCTTAAAAATGCTGATGAAGTCAAACAGGCTGATCTTGAATTTAGTGGAAGCATAGAATATAAAGGTCAAACGTATCAAGTAAAAACTAGCTTTGAAATTTTAAAAGAAAATGTTTTTGAGTATAGTTTGGAAGAATATGCACAAAAATGTGAAATTGAACCAAATATTATTGCTGATTTAGCAAAAGAATTCACTTCATATGGTAGAGCTGTGGCAACTGATTGCCACGGAGGAACCATGCATACAACGGGATTTTATACCGCTTATGCGATCATGATGCTAGGAAGTATGGTGGGAAATTTAAATCATAAAGGAGGTATGAGCATAGGAGGTGGAAAATTCAATAGTTTCAATGGAAAAATGTATAATCTTTTAGCCTACGAAGGTAAAAAGAAACCTTATGGAACAAGGATAGATCGTGCAAGAAAAGCCTATGAAACAAGTACAGAGTTTCAAGAAAAAATCAAAAACAATCAAAATCCGTACCCTGCCAAAGATCAATGGTATCCACTAAGCAATGCTTTAGAAAATGAAGTTTTAACAAGCAGTGCTAATGCTTATCCATATAAACTTGGCGCCTTAATAACTTGGGGAGCTAGTCTCGTTTATGGACAAAATTTAAATTCAAAAACTATTGAACTTTTAAAAGATCCTAAAAAATCAATTCCATTATTTATAGCTATAGATCCTTTTATCAATGAAACAAGTTTATATGCTGATTATATTATTCCTGATAGTGTGCTTTTTGAAACTTGGGGAGTGTTGTCTCCTTGGGCTGGATACACCACAAAAACAACCCATTTAAGGTTTCCTATTATCCAAAGTCCAAATGAAAAATTTAAAAACGGTCAAAGTATATGTATGGATAGTTTTTTAATTGAACTCGGAAAAGCTTTAAATTTACCTTCTTTTGGAAAAGATGGTATTAAAGATAAAGATGGAAATTATTATCCTTTAGACAAACCGGAGGATTTTTATTTAAGAGCTTTTTTAAACGTTGCGTTAGATACCCAAAATCCTGCAAATGATATCAGCGATGAAGAATTTAAAATAAGCGGTTTGCAAAAATATGAGAAAATCTTAAAAGAAATTTGCAAAGAGCATTGGAGAAAAGTAGCTTTCATAATGAGTCGCGGAGGAAGATTTTCAAGTAAAGAAAGTGCTTACAAGGATAATGCTTTAAGCAATTCTTATAAAAAAGCTATCGCAATTTATAATGAAAAACTAGCAACAACCAAAAATGCACTCAGCGGAGAAAGACACAGTGGAACTATAAAATATTATGATGCAAGATACGCCAATGGAGAAAAAATTATCAAAAAAGAAGGTTTTGATCTTTTAGCATTTAATTATAAATCCAATGTTTTCTCTTCTTATTCTGCTATCCTTGAGCCTTTAAAAGAGATCAAATATAGCACCTATATAGATATTAATTCACAAAGTGCAAAAAAATACAATATCAAAAATGGCGATAAAGTAAAATTAAGCACTTACGAAACTTCGATTATAGGTTATGCAAGAGTTAAAGAAGGCATTCATCCATGTGCAATTGGCCTAGAACACGGAGGCGGAAGGGATGCAGAAGGAGCAAAAGATCTTAGTATAGATGGAAAAACACTTAAGGCAAAAATCAGACGAAAAACTGGAATTGCTTATAGTCAATTAGGCTTAAGGGATATTACAAGACCAAATAGTCCTAATTTAGGCGATTTTGTTATAGGATCTAATGCAAGACAAGCATTTATAGTAAAAATAGAAAAGATTTAACCTTTATCATCTTGAATATTCAAGATGATTAATTTTATTTAAAAGTAGTTCCACCATCCACAATGAAAGTATGTCCAGTTACCCAACTTGCCTTTGAAGAGCAAAGAAAAAGACAAGCACCTGCTAAATCTTCAGGCTGCCCCATACGATTAAGTGGACTTAAATCAATGGTAGCTTGTTTAACTTCCTCATAATTTGTAAAAGCCCTTAAAGCATCTGTTTCAATAGGACCACCGCTGACAACATTCACACGGATATTTTTTTCTCCAAGTTCAGTGGCTGCATATCTTGCCATAGCTTCTACAGCTGCTTTTGCTGTTCCATGGCCTGCATAATTTTCTATATAAACTAAATTTCCAGTAGAAGAAATAGAAATAATACTTCCTCCCCCTACTTTTTCCATTCTCTTAGCCGCCTCTTGAGCGCCAACAACAAAAGCATTGACCGTTGCAGTAAAGATATTATTAATTCCTTTAGGTTTTAATTTCATAAATTTAGTGTATCCACCAACTACCGCACGGCCAGAAATAATCGCATTTGAAATAAAATAATCTATACGATCAAAATCTTGATCGATTTTTTCAAAAAGTTCTTTATAGGTTTCTGGTTCTAAAATATTAAATTCATAGGCTTTTGCTTTAATTTTATAGTTTGTTTCTAAATCTTTTATCATTTCTTCTGCGATTTGTGCATTAGAATTATATGTAAAAGCTACGTTGGCACCCGCTTTAGCAAATTCATATACAATAGCTTTGCCAATTCCACGCGTTCCGCCGCTAATCACTAAAGTTTTTCCTTGAAATTCTTGATTCATCAAAATCCTTTAATATTATATTGTTTCATCACTTCTTGTATTTTAGCATAGTTTTCTTTACTAGGAGGACAAAGTGGAAGTCTAAATTCTAAATTTTCTATCAAACCAGCTATATGCATCGCTGTTTTTATAGGAATTGGATTACTTTCGCAAAATAAAATTTTATTGATATTATAAAGCTCATCATTGATTTGCTTGGCTTCTTTGTAATTTTCTTCCAAAGCTCTATGTGTTAGCATACTGATTCTATCAGGCAATAAATTTGAAGTTACTGAAATTACCCCTTTTCCACCATTTGAAAGTATAGGATAATTAATCGCATCTTCACCGCTGATTAAAACCATTTTAGGTTCATGTGCAAGCAAATCCACGCACTTATCGATACTTCCACTCGCTTCTTTAATCCCATAAATATTTTCACAAGTTCTAAAAAGTTCAATAGCAGTTTCAGTAGCGATATCACAACCGGTTCTTCCTGGAACATTGTATAAAAGAACAGGAATATCCACACTCATTGCGATTGCTTTATAATGTTCATAAAGTCCTTTTTGGGTTGGTTTATTATAATATGGAGTCACACTTAAAATACCATCAGCTCCACAATCTCTTGCAAATTGCGCCAAATCAACAGCTTCATGCGTTGCATTGCTTCCAGCTCCTGCTAAAACCTTAACTTTTGTATTTTTGCAAACCTCGACTGCAATTTCAATACAAGCCTTATGTTCATCATGAGTTAAAGTTGCACTTTCCCCAGTTGTTCCTACAGGTACTATAGCATCGATTCCATTATCGATTTGTCTTTGGATTAGTTTTGCATAACATTGCTCATCAATTTTATTATTTTTAAATGGGGTAACAAGCGCTGTCATCGCGCCAATGATGACATTTTTATCCATTTTAGTCCTTTCTTAAAATCAAAGTTGTAGAATTTTCTTCACTAAAATATTTTTTAGCACATTTTTTCAAATCTAGTAAAGTTAATTTTTCTATTTTTTCTTCATAACTTAATAAAGGTTTTAAATCCCCTTTTGCTAGATAAGAACCATAAATATTAGAAACCGCACTTGCTGTATCAAGAGAAAAAATAAAATCGCTTTTAATATTATTTTTAACTTTTTGCAAATCTTTCTCTGTAAATTTGCCTTTTTTGATCTGCTCTAAAATTTTCCAAAGTTCCTTTTCAACTTCTTCAGCTTTAATCCCTACATTGCAATTGCAAATAAAAATAAATAAATTTTCATCAATGCAATCATTAGCAAAGGCGTAAAAATCATTAATCAAATGAAGCTTATCCACTAAAATTTCATTTATAATGGAACTTTTTCCACTTCCTAAAAGTTCTGATAAAGCATTTAAAGCTGGAATGTCCTTATGTTTAAAATTTGGAATTTTAAATCCTAAGGCAAGAATTTGAGTTTGAGTTTCTTTTTTGATAATAATTCTTTTTGCACCATCTTGCTTAGGTTCTTGTGTATGAATTTGTGGGATAGTTTTTGTATTTTTAATGTTTTCAAAATGTTTTTTAGAAAGTTCAAAAACTTCTTGATGTTCTATATCTCCACTAACAAGTAAAATAGCATTTTTGGGTTGATAATATATACTATGAAAATCTCTAATATCTTCAATAGTCCAATTTTCTATATCTTTATAAAATCCTATCGGAGTCCAATGATAAGAATGATACATAAAAGCATGATTAAAAAGTCTAAAATATAAATAACCAAGCGGATTATTATCTGTTCTCCATCTACGCTCTTCTAAAACAACATTTCTTTCAGGCTGAAATTCTTCATCTTTTAAACTTAAATTAGCCATTAATTCAGCAAAAAGCTCTAAAGCTTTATCTAAATTTTTTTTAGCGCATTTTATGTAATAATGTGTATAATCAAAGCTTGTACTTGCATTATCCAAACCTCCAAAGCTTTTAACGATTTCATCAAATTCGCCAGCTTTAAGGTTTTTTGTGCTTTTAAAATTTAGATGCTCAAGCATATGAGCGATTCCACTTTTACCCATGATCTCATTTCTTGAGCCAACTTTATAAAAAATATCGACGCTGATTACATCACTATTTTTATTTACAGGAAAAGAATAAACCTCGAGTTTATTCTTTAGACGAATTTTTTCAAAATGAATCATTTAAAATTAGCTCCTACAGCTTCACTGATATGCATAAAACCATCTTGTCTTAATAAAGAAATCAATTCTTGATTGATATTTTTAACTATACTTGGTCCTTTAAAGATTAAAGCGGTATAAATTTGAATCAAATTAGCTCCATTTTTAATACGCTCATATGCTTCTTTTCCGCTATCAATACCCCCGCAAGAAATTAAAAGAGTATGAGAGAAAAGCTCTTTGGCCAATTCTTTAAAGAAAAGACCATTTTTCTTTTGAATAAGCTTTCCACTAATACCCCCAAAGGTTCGCCCATTATCAATTAAAGAATAATCTGTGCTTGTATTAGCGATAATAAAACCATCTGCACCTTTTTCTATAGCTTTTTGACAAAGAGCTATAGCTATAGGAATATCCAAATCAGGCGCTATTTTTATAAAAATAGGCTTTGAAGTGATTTTTTTCGCCTCTGTTAATAAATCACTTAAAAATTGATCATTTTGCAAATCTCTTAAATTTTTAGTGTTTGGAGATGAGATATTTATAGCAAAATAATCGCACAAATCTTTAAATTCTCTTAATAAAATAAAATAATCTTCCAAAGGATTTTGACTGTCCTTGTTTTTACCTATATTTGCACCCAAAGGCAAAGCGAAAGGATAAGCTTTTGAAACATGTGAGCGAACTTCATACGATCCTTTATTATTAAAACCCATAGCATTTTGTATACTCTCTTGTTTTACCAAGCGAAACACTCTTGGTTTTTCATTTCCTTCTTGAGGTCTAGGAGTAAAAGTACCGTACTCTAAAAAACCAAAGCCTAAAGCACTCAAAGGCTTAATCATAGTTCCATTTTTATCAAAACCACCCGCTATACCTACTGGGGAGTTAAAATTAAGTCCTAATAAATTTTGTTTTAAGCTTGCATCATTTATAACAAATTTTTTAGCCATCAAACCTAATGCAGCTGGAAAAATAGCATTAAGTCCTCTTAAGGAATACTCTACTAAATAATGAGCTGATTCTGGTTGAAGTTTAAAAAGCAAGGGTTTTATTTGTTCGTACATGATAATTCCTTGAAATAAAAAAATAATAAAAATTTTAACAAAATTAAAATAAAGTTAGGCTTTCATTTCTTTTTCTTTATTTTTAAATTTTCGATAAAGCTCACAGGTATCTAAAAGCTCTTTGTCTTTTCCTATGGCTAAAACTTTCCCTTTGTCAATAACAACGATTTTGTCAGCATTTTCAACCGTACTTAATCGATGTGCAATCATTAAAATCAATCTTTCTTTTTTTAGATTTTCTATAGTTTTCATTATAGCCTTTTCACTTTCATTATCAAGTGCTGACGTTGCCTCATCAAAAATCAATAAATCTGGGTTTTTATATAAAGCTCTAGCAATGGCGATACGTTGTTTTTGTCCTCCACTTAAATTTTTTCCATGTTCTTTTACTTCAGCATAAATTCCACCCATTGATTCTACAAATTCATAAGCGTTAGCAAGTTTTAAGGCTTCGATCACTCTTTTTTCATCTAAATTTTCACTATAAGCCACATTTTCAGCAAAGCTATCATTAAAAAGATAAATATTTTGAGTCACAAGTCCTATTTTATCTCTTAAACTTTCGATATTAAAGTGATGAATATCTACATCGTTAAATAAAATTTCACCCTTATTTTTTTCATAAAAATACATCAAAAGATTAATAATAGAAGATTTTCCGCCGCCACTCATACCTACAAGCGCAAGTGTTTCTCCTTTGCTAAATTCAAAATCAATTCCATTTAAAACCTTTTTAGAAGAATTAATATAAGCAAATTCCACTTTTTTAAATTGAATTTTTTTTATACTTTTTAATTCTTTATCTCCGCCTTTAATTTCAGGCTCTAAATCCAACAAATAAAAAGTTCTTTCACTTGCTGCTATAGCCCCTTGAATACCTCCGTATAAATTCGAAAGCCTTTTTATAGGCGTATAGGCCCAAAAAAGTGCTGAAATAAAAGAAAAGAAGCTTCCAACACTCA
The DNA here is from genome assembly GCF_020135975.1 of Campylobacter sp. W0014. Classification (NCBI taxonomy): domain Bacteria; kingdom Pseudomonadati; phylum Campylobacterota; class Epsilonproteobacteria; order Campylobacterales; family Campylobacteraceae; genus Campylobacter; species Campylobacter sp. W0014. The sequence goes on from NZ_JACHTR010000009.1 coordinate 26,524, forward strand.
TAGTTCCTTTAATCACTTCGTGTCCACCGACTATAATCACAACAGCAACACCAATAGAACCTACAATCTCCATTAGAGGACTCGTTAAGGATCCTATTCTTGTACTTTTTAAAATAATTTTACAGAAAAATTTATTTTCTTGATCAAACTTTTGCCTTTCTTTTTCTTGTGCATTATTGGCTTTGACTAATTCTATATTTGAAAAGATTTCTCCTAAACGAGATAAAAGATCAGAATTTTTTTCTTGAATATTTCTTGCATAAAGTTTTAGTTTTTTAACGAGATAAAATAAAGGAATAATAGCAATTGGTAAAACGATCAAGGCAAAAAAAGCTAATCTTGGGCTTTGAATCACAACCACACTTAAAAGCCCTATGGCTGTAATTAGTTGAGTTAAAAAATCTGGAATAATATTAGAAACTATGCTTTGTAAAGCACCTATATCATTGGTACAACGACTTATCAATTCTCCACTTCTATGCTGTTTAAAAAAATCCATATCTAAACGCAAGATATTTTTTAACACCTTAGAGCGCAAAACTCTTAACATATCTGTACCAATATAAGAGATATAATAAGTTTGCAAATAAGAACCAGCATTTTTAAGAAAATAAACCAAAATAAATAAAAAAGGGACAATATAAAGCATAGTTTCTTTTTTTTCTATAAAAATTTGATCTAAAATAGGTTTTATCATATAAGCAGTTGCTGAAGTACCGCCACTTGCTAAAAGCATACCTATGCCAACAATAACAAATTGTCTCCAATATCTTTTGTAAAACGGCTTAAAGCGAATTAAAACTTCTTTTAAATTCATTTCTTTATGCATTTTCATACTCCCAAATCGTTCCACTTGGCGTATCTTGTAGCAAGATACCTTCCTTAGCTAAATTTTCTCTTATTTCATCAGCTTTTTTAAAATCTTTTTCTTTTTTTGCTTCATTTCTTTTCAAAATTTCATTTTCAATAAAAGTTTTTTTATCTTCACTTACTCCCCATTGAAAATATTTTTTTATGCTCATAAAACCGAAACCAAAAATTTTAGCTAATTCATTTAAAGAATTTTTAATATCTTGTTTTAAAGTTTTATTTTTTTTATCTAATTCTAAATTAGCATTATTGATAAAATCATCCAAGCAAGCTAAAGCTTTAGAGATATTTAGATCATCATTTAAAATTTCTAAAATTTTTTGTGCAATATCGCTTTGAAATGTTATATTTTGCGTCATATCAAAATCTAAAATTTCTTCCATATCTAGTCTCTTTTTAAGACGATAAAATTTATCAAGACGTTTTTTGGCAGCATGCAAATCTTCCAAAGAATAATTAAAATGCGTTCTATAATGTGAGTTTAAAAGATAAAATCTCAACACCTCGCCCATAAAATCTTTAAGTGCATCTTTTAAAAAAAAGCTATTGTTAAGGCTTTTACTCATTTTTTCATCATTGATTTTAACAAAACCATTATGAAGCCAAATTTTAGCCAAAGTTCTTTCACAACCGCAACGACATTGTGCGGATTCATTTTCATGATGCGGAAAAAGCAAATCAATTCCACCCGCATGAATATCAAGTGTGTCTTTAAAAATAGAATCAATCATAGCCACACATTCTGTGTGCCAACCTGGGCGACCTTTGCCAAATTTACTTTCATAAAAATTTTCATCAAATTTCCAAAGTACAAAATCGCTTTCATTTTTTTTCTTAATATCGCTATCAAGACGAGAAATATTTTCATCCAAACCTCGCTTAGAAAGACTTAAATAATCTTTATCTTTACTTGTATCAAAATATAAACCATCCTCCAAAGCATAAACAAAACCTTTTTCTTTTAATCTTGAAATCAAATCAATCATTTCCTTGATAAAATGAGTTGCTCTAGGCTTTAAATTAGGATCTAAGACGTTTAATTTTTTCATATCCTCTTCATAGCTTTGTATGTAAAATTCTGTTAATTCCCCAATACTTTTCCCGCTTTCAGATATTTTTTTTAAAATTTTATCATCAATGTCTGTATAATTTCGAACAAAATTGACTTCACAGCCTTGAGCGATTAAAACCCTACGCAATAAATCAAAACAAACACTACTCCTAGCATGTCCTAAATGCGCATCATCATAAACAGTAGGGCCACATAAATAAATATTGATTTTTTTCTGACCTAAATGAATTTTTTCTTTTTTAACACTATCCATTAATTTCATCAAATTATCCCCTTAAATCCCATGTAAATCCAAATAAATATATTTAAAACATAAGGCTTTGTCAAATAAAGTATTGCAGTAAAAATTACTAAAGCAATTATGATTAAAAAGTAAAATTTAAACGATATTAAACCAAAAAATTTCTTAAAACCAAATTCTTTAATATTGGCTCCAAGCAAATAAAAAGCACTTAAAGAACTCGAAAAAGCTACCCCTATAACTTTCAAATTTTCATCTTTGATTAAAATTATAAAAGCAATCGAACACAAAAGACTTATAAATAAAGCTTTAAAGGCTATAAAAGCAGCAGTTTTTTGTTTGAATTTAGCATAAAGCCATAATGAAAGAAGCTTTTGCAAACCAAATGGAAGAAGTCCTATGAGATAAGCTATTAAAACATAAGCGGTTGTAATGCTATCTGAATGGGTAAAATTTCCTCTTTGAAACAGAAGCTGACAAATTTCTAAAGAATAAACAGAACCCACAATACTTGAAACAAGCAATAAAACGCTTAAAATTATCATCGCTCTTTGCATGAATTTTAAAGCTAGATTTTCTTGGTTACTTTTTAAATGCTTTAAAATCTTAGGAAAAGAAACTTGAGTTAAGGCTATAGCAAAAAGCGCCAAAGGAAGCTGAAAAACCCGATTAGCATAATACAAATAGGAAATACTTCCGCTAATTAAAAAACTCGCTATTGTAGTATCTAAAAGAGAGCTAATTTGAGTTGCAGAAGAACCTAAAACTCCATGAAAAAAATTTCCATAAAATGATTTCATTTTTGTTTTAGCTTTTTTTAATCTTATACTTAAAATCATTGCTTTAATAACGGGATTATTTTTTAAGATAATTAAATGTAAAATCAATTGTGCCACACCACTTAAAACCGTTGCGTAAGAAAAATAATAAAGTGTTTTTAAAGGTTCATTTTTATCAACAAAAAATGCGGCAATAACTATGCTTAAATTAAATAAAGCGGCACTAAATGAAGTGATAAAAAATTTTTGTTTATAATTTAAAATTGAACCAAAAAAAGTAACTAAAAAAATAAAAAGTAAATACCAAAAATTAATCGCTACTAAAGGCGATGCGATATCAATAGTTTTTTGATCAAAACCAAAAGCAAAAATTTTAGTAAAAAAAGAAGAAAAAAAACTCACCAAAAGACAACATAAAAAAACAATTGAGCTAAACTGAACCATAATGCTAACGCAAAATGCTCCTTTTTTCCGCGCTTTTACAAAATTAGGTAAAAAACTTTGCCCAAAAGCTCCTTCTGCAAAAATTCTTCTAAAAAAAGCAGGCATTTTTAAAGCCACAAAAAAAATATCACTATAAATTCCAGCTCCTAAAAAAAGAGCGATTAAAATATCTCTAGCTAATCCTAAAACACGGGAGCAAAAAATTCCCAAGGCGTTAATAATAAAATTTTTAAATACTAAATTTTTCATTGTTTTTTTGAAATTTTTTCATGATTTTTTTAAATATAAAGATTTTATTTTAACTAAAATTGATTAAAAATTGACTATAATTTAGATTGAAATAATGATTTAATTACGAGGAAAAAATTTGGGGTTAGATGAAAAAATTATTTCTTATACCGAAGATCCAAATCAAGAGCTTTTGGAAGTATCATCTAGAACAAATATCGATTTAAATGAACTTGATTTTAATCTTTTGGCATTTTCAACCCGATACTGTTTCAATGATAATAATTGGGAGAAAATTTCAGAAAAAGATTTAAATCTTTTTGAAAAAGATGAAGTATTTCTAAAAAACGATTTGCAAATCAAACAAGAATATAAAATAGAAATTTTTCATCGGATAAATGAAGATAAATTAGCGCATGCAGTAAAACTTATCGCTAATAAAAATCTTACAAAAATAGTCGCGCAAATTGATTTTAGTTCTTTAAAGTTTCATGAAAAATTAGCCCTTGAGCTTTTGCAAAATATCTATAAAAAAATGCTTAAGCTTAAATTTTTAATAGGAATTCGCATTTTTGATTTTAAAAAAGAACTTCTTAGTGCTTGCAATAAACACAGATCAAGCCCCTTAAATCAAATTGTGCAAATTAATGTAGCTAGAGGCATTGATCCTGTTCAAAGTCAAGATGAAAAGCTGATTTTACTTTATAAAGAAAAGACTAAAAATTACACCATTGATGAAAAAAGATCAGGTATTGTAGTTGTGGATGAAAATGAAGTTGTTTTAAAACATACCAAATTTAAACAAGGAAAAGAAGGTAAAGATCTTAATTTAAGAGTATTAAAGGTTTTAAGCGCCAATGAAAATAAAATCAAATTTACTTGCTCTTCTGCATTTAAAGCAGTTGAGCATGAGGATTTTACAGATTATATTGCCTTAAAAAAAGGTTTTATAGTTGAAGAATCGGATCGTTTTGATATTAATAACCTATTAGAATTTAATGGGATTGATTTTAAAAATATAGGTATCATACGTGCTGGAATTGATAAAAATGTCAAAATCAATATTAAATTTATCTCCGATATACAAGATGCTGTTAATTCCGGAGTTGGAATAGAATGCGAGGAGTTAAATATCGCTGGAAGCGTGGGTAGCAATACTCACTTAAAAGCTGCAAAAATGAAAATTGATGGTATCACTCATTCTAAGGCTTATATTTATGCAAAAGAAGGCTATATAAAAACCCATAGGGGGTTTGCAGAAGGTGAGGTATTAAATATAGACTTACTTGAGGGCGGAACGGTTAAAGCTAAAGAAGTTAGGATTAAAAAAAGCTTAGGAGGAACAATACAAGCAGAAAAAGTTTATATAGAAGACTTAGAAAACAATAATACCTGTGTTTTTTATAACTGTGCTGTGGTTGAAAGCATGAAAGGGCAAAATAATAGATTTAAGATAAAGGTAAAAATGCTTGATAAAGATTATGATAAGGAAATTTTTGACATTAAAAATAGAATATCCGCGCTTAATCTTAAAATCAGCAAATTAAAACAATTTATATTATCTAATAAAAATGGTATTTTAAATATAGAAAAAAAAGCTTTACAGCTTAAAAATCAAGGACAAAATATACCTCCACAATATGAAAAAGCCTTAAAAGAATTTTCTTTTCAAAATCATGAATTAAATAAAGCGATCAATGAAGAAAAAGAACTTTTAGAGCTTAAAAAACAATTGCATTCTGAATTAGTAGTGCTTGAGCAAAGCCTATTTGAAGCCAAATTTATCAATAAAAGTGGCAAGTGGAATGATATGAATGAGATAAAATTTTCACTGATAGAACCTAAAAAAGATATTTTATATTCTTCTTTTAGTAATGAAAGTGCTAAATTTATTGAACTTCAAAAAAAGATAGAAGATAATCAAGAAATTATAGAAATCAACAAAAAACTCGATTACGATAAAAAGGATATAGAATGGTTGTTGCCATCGAAGGAATCATAACAAAAAAAGAACCGACTTTTGCAGTATTAAAATGTGCTAGCGGACTTAGCTATGGAGTTTTTATATCTCTTTTTTGCTCTGCTAAACTTCAAAGCAATGAAAAATGTGAGCTTTTAATCACTCAAATTATCAAAGAGGATTCCAATAGATTTTATGGCTTTTTGGATAAAAATGAACAAAAAATGTTTGAAATGCTTTTAAAGGTCAATGGTGTTGGTGCAAGTACTGCTATGGCAGTTTGCTCAAGCTTAGATGTGAATTCTTTTTATCAAGCTTTAAACATGTGTGATGAAAGTTTGCTAAAAAAAGTTCCAGGAATTGGAGCAAAAACTGCCAAAAGGATCATAGTTGAATTAAGCGATAATAAAAAGAATCTTGAAAATATCAGCAATGAGAAAAATGAAGCTCTAGCGGCTTTACTTTCTTTAGGCTTTAAGCAGGATAAAATTTTAAATATTTTACGCGATTGCACAGGAACAAATACTAGCGATCTTGTAAAAGAAGCACTTAAAAAACTAGCATAAGGAGAAAAAAATAAATGAATTTTGCGATACTTTTTGGAGGAAATTCATACGAACACGAAATTAGCATTGTAAGCGCTATAGTCTTAAAAAAAGTTCTTAAGACAAATTTAACCTTTATTTTTTGCGATGAAGATAGAAAATTTTATCTCATTCCAAATGATAAAATACATTCAAAAACTTTTAGCACAAGATCTTATAGGAAAGAAAAAGAATTATTTTTAAAACAAAAAGGATTTTATGTTAAAAATTTTATAGGCGAAAGCAAAATCGAAATAGAATGCGTGATCAATCTTATCCATGGAAAAGATGGAGAAGATGGAAAAATAGCTTCTTTGCTAGAATTTTTTGATATTAATTTCATCGGACCAAGACTTGAAGCGAGTGTTTTATCTTTTAATAAAGAATTAACCAAGCTTTACGCAAAAAATGTAGGCGTTAAAACACTTGATTATTCTATGCTTAGAAAAAATTATAATGATAATTTTATTCCAAAATTTCCTTCAATTTTAAAGCCATCGAGACTTGGTAGCAGTATAGGTATAAGTATCGTCAATAACGAAAAAGAATTCGAATACGCTAAAGATGTGGCTTTTGAATTTGATACAGATATTCTTGTGGAAGAATTTAAAAGCAATATTAAAGAATACAATCTTGCCGGTTGTATGATCGATGATGATTTTGTTTTTTCTATCATAGAAGAACCTAATAAAAAAGAATTTTTAGATTTTGAACAAAAATATCTTAGCTTTTCTGGCAATAACGAGCTTATCGAAGCTGATTTAAGTGAAGAATTAAAAACAAAACTTAAAGAAAATTTTAAAAGGATTTATAATCCATTGTTTAAAGGTGCTTTGATACGATGTGATTTTTTCATTTTAGACAACGAAGTTTATCTCAATGAAATCAATCCAAATCCAGGTTCTTTGGCAAATTATCTTTTTAAAGATTTCAATACTCTTTTAGAAAAACTTGCTAAGAATGCCAAAAATGAAAACAAGATCAAAATAAATTACAATTTTCTTCATTCAATCAACGGACAAAAAGGCAAATTATAAACTTTTAAGTCAAAATACGTTAAATTTTACATAAAATTTAACGTATTTACTAGGAAATACTATGCTCACCTTTCAAAAAGATGAAATTTATACAGCCACAGAGGTTGTTCGAAATTTTAGCCCTATTATGGAAAAATTAAAAAAAAGCCAAACCGGAAAAATCGTTATTTTAAAAAACAATAAATTTGAAGCCGTGATGCTTAGCATGACAGAATATGAACGCTTACAAAATGCTATACAACTTTTAGAAAATATTTATAAAAATCAAAAGGTTTAAAATGGCGCTAACTCAAATTATCTATGAAGAAAATACTTATAATTTAAGCTATGAAATTATCAATCAAGATCAAAAAAAAACCTTGCTTATCTTACATGGATGGGGGGCTAATAAAGAATTAATGAAGCAAGCTTTTGCCAAAGAATTTCCTGATTATTGTCATTTGTATCTTGATATGCCTGGTTTTGGAAAATCAAGTATTATAAAGGCTTTTCAAAGCAAAGATTATGTTAATATTATAAAAAAATTTTTACAAGAGAAAAAAATCGATATTGATACTTACATGGGTCATTCTTTTGGTGGAAAAATAGCAGCCCTACTTGCCTTAGAATTTAAAAATTCAAAATTAATCTTACTTTCTAATTCTGGAATTCTTGCTCCAAAATCTTTAAAAATTCGCTTAAAAATTGCCATTTTTAAATTTTTAAAAATCTTTGGCTTGGGTAAATTTTATCGTTATTTTGCAAGCAAGGATGCTTCAAATTTAAACGCTGTGATGTATCAAACTTTTAAAAATGTAGTGGATGAAGATTTGAAAGATGTTTTTTCAAAAATAGAAGCAAAAACTTATATTTTTTGGGGCATTGATGATCAAGCTACCCCATTATCAAGTGGAGAAAAAATGCATGAGCTTATTAAAAATAGCAAATTCTATCCTTTAGAAGGGGATCATTTTTTCTTTTTAAAACATTCTGCTTTTATAGCTAAACAAATAAAAGGATAAAAATGCTGATTAATGCTCTTTATTTTATTAATTCATTATTGTTTAATTTTTGCATATCTTTTTATCTTATTAGTGCTTTACAATGGTATTCTTACAAATTAAATCGTATTGTTTTTCACTATCATAAGCCTTTATGGCATTTATATTTTCTACTTTGTCCTTATTTGATGTTTTTAGTATTTCCTTTATATTCTTTAATTTATTTTGTTATTCTTGCTCCAATTTTGTATTTTTGGAATAAAAGCATAGATAAAAAACTCATCTTTACTAGCAAGGTAAAATGGTTTTTTGTTTTTGTTTTTGTTTATAACACTCTTTTTGCTATCTTAGCCTTAAGATTTTCATTTCTTTTCAATCTTTGCACCCTAGCCTTAGCACTTTTAAGTTTAAAAATTTACGATCTCTTTTCAAAAATATATTATAAAAAACAAGCCAAATCAAAATTAAACCATCTTTCAAATTTAAAAATCATACTCATTACAGCAAGTTTTGGCAAAACAAGTATTAAAAATTTTCTCTATGAGTTATTAAAAGATGATTTTAAAGTTTATAAAACTCCAAGATCTGTAAATACTCTTATGGGAATAGTTGCAGATATCAATAACAATCTAAATGAACAAACTCAAATCTATATCACAGAAGCAGGTGCAAGGCTTAAAGGAGATATCGATGAAATCACTCGCTTTTTAGAGCCACAAATTTGCATCGTAGGAGAAATAGGAAATGCGCATTTAGAATATTTTAAAAGCCTAGATAATATCAGACAAACAAAGCTTGAAGCTCTAAATTCTAAAAGATTAGAAAAAGCTTTTCTTCACACAAGCACACTAAAAAAAGAAGATGAAATCATTACTCTGTATGATGATAAAATAAGTAATATTGATTCAAATTTAGAAGGTTTAAAATTTGAAATATCATTCAAACAAGAATTACATGCTTTTAAAAGTCAAATTTTAGGAGAATTTAATGCTCAAAATTTATGTGTTTGCATACTTTGCGCTCATTATTTAGGTATTAATTTTGAGTCTATTAAGAAAAATATCTTAAATATCAAATCCGTAGAGCATCGCTTGCAAATCATTTCTAAAGAATCAAAATTCATTATCGATGATGGTTTTAATGGCAATTTTAAAGGAATGAGTGCAAGTTATCGTTTATGCAAACTTTATCAAGGACGTAAAGTTTTAGTTAGTCCTGGCATTATAGAGGTTAGCAAAGAAGAAAATATCAAACTCGCACAAATCATTAATGATTGCTTTGATTTAGCTATCATCACAGCCAATGTAAATGCTGAAATTTTTGAAAAAGAACTCAGCATCAAAAAAATCATATTAAAAGAAAAATCCGAACTGGTAAATACTTTAGCCAAAGAAACCAAAAACGGAGATTTGATTTTATTTTCTAATGATGCCCCTAGTTTTATGTAAGAGGCAAAATAAAATAAAAATTTTTAGGCTCTTTTTCAAAGCTTAATTCGCCTCTATGGGCATTGATGATTTCTTTAGAAAGAGATAAGCCTAAACCATTTCCTTTTAACTTTGTCGTCTTAAATGCCTCAAAAACCAAATTTTCATCTTTAATCTTGCAGCCATTATCATAAACTCTCAAAATTAAATTATTTTCTTTAGCTTCTGCTATGATTTTTATTTCTGGATTTTCGCATTCATTTTCTTCTATAGCATCAATAGCATTATAGATTAAATTTTGCAATACCAAACCTAAAAGTGCTTTATCGGCACAAATTTGCATATCTAAAAAATTTAATTCAAATTGAATTGGCGAAGAAAAATTATAAGAACTGATTGCGCTTTCACACTCTTCTTTTAGCTCTAAAAGATTAAAATTTAAAATATTTATATGCACACCTTTAGTAAATAATAAAGTTGAATTAACTATACGCTCTACCCTATCAATGGCTTTTTTCATCTCAAGCACTATATGTTTATTTTTAAGCTCACTCCTAGAAAAAAGAGTGGAAGCAAGTAAAGATATAGAACCTATTGGATTTCTTATTTCATGAGCTAAATGCGCAGCAACACTCCCCATACTTGCAAGTCTTTCATTGCGTTTTTCATCACTGATATCTGTAGCTGAAATAATAGTTTTTTCATTGTGCGCAATAATCTTTACAGCGTAGAATCTTCCTTCAAATTCAAGTTCATCACGCATTTTTTCAAGACTGATACTGCTTAATAATTTAGGATTTTTCAAAGCTTCTTTGTTTTGTAGAATAATACTTTTTTCTTTATCCAAAATCCAAAGTGCACTAGGCAAAACCTCGATAATCTCATCGACCATTGCGCGTAAAGAATTGTAATTTTCATTTAAAACTTTATATTCATTTTCTATGACATAAGTTTGTTCTATTAGGCTTTCTAAACCCTTTTGCAAGGTTTCTTTTTCAGTCGCATCCAAACTTTTTAAAATATTTTCATTCATTATTTTTCCTCTAATAAAATTTTAAAATCATTCATATCCATTAAAAGCAAATTTTGCTTAGCTATTTTGCAAAATTCTTTACTAAAACCATTCTTTGAAATTATAATATAATAATTGGGCGTTAAATTTAAGATTTTTGCTTTCATTTCTAAAAGATTTAAGATGTTTTTGCAAATTTTTTTATTTTTAAATTTAACTTCTCCGATTAAACTCAATTTTTCATCTTGATAATACAAATCTATTTCTAAATCCTTATTCCAATAACTTTGCACTCCTAAAATATCAAGTTTCTTTTCGATCAATTCTCTTGAGAGTTGCTCAAAACAAAAGCTTTGATAAAGTTCAAATTTTTCCTTAATGATTTCTAAAACTCTATCATATTTTTGCTCTAAAATGAATTTTTCATGGGGTTTTAAAAAATAAAAAAAGAAACGCGTAAAATGATTTTGAAATATAAGTTTATCTTGTATCACATAAGATCTTAATTCTTTTTTTAATTTTTCTCTTTTATTTTTAACTTTTTTAATTTCTTTGCTGTATTCAAGCTTTAAAATGCCATTTTTTAAAAGATATCTCAAAATAGCCCAAGCCTTAAAATGCTGTATGTTTTTATTAATAGAAAAGCGTTTTCTATTGTTTTTAGCTAAAAGAGAAAGTGCGTAAGAAGTGGTTTCATCAAAATTAAATTGAGCATTTATTCTAAGATAATCTTTGAGGAGTAAATTTTCTATATTGTAAAAAATATTTTGATTAAAATCGATTTTTTCTAGCATATCAAAACCATCAAAAATACTATAAAAATCAAAAACATTCCCTAAGGTTAAAGTGCTGCAAAAACTCGCAAAATGATTAAATTTAATATTTTTCCTTTTAAACAAATAATTTATAGTATAATTCTATCAAATTTTTACAAGGATTATAATTGCAAATTTCAGATTTAAAACAACAAATTATACTTAAAAAAGGTGTTTTGCATTTTGATTTTGCTGCAAGCGCCTTAGCCTTAAAATGCATAGAAAAACAAATCGGTAAAATATTACCAACCTATGCAAATACTCATTCTGATAGCTCTTTAAATTCTTTTAAAACTCAGCAATTTTATGAACAAGCTAGAGATGATATTAAAAAAAGTCTCAAACTAAATAAAGAATTTGCCCTTATTGCCTGTGGAACTGGATCAAGCAATGCAATAAAAAAATTTCAAGAATTACTTGGAATTTATTTACCTCCACTAGTGAAAGAAAAATATTTTTCCCAAATACAAAAAAATACACTGCCTTTGGTAATTGTTGGACCCTATGAACATCATTCTAATGAATTATCCTTTAGAGAGGGCTTGTGCGAATGCATAAGGATACCTTTAAATAAATTTGGAGAAATAGATTTTGATTTTTTAGAAAAAACCTTAAAAAGTAATAAAAAAAGGCAAATTATTGCTAGTTTTTCTTTAGCCTCTAATGTAACTGGGATATTGAGTGATTATAAGCGTATAAGTAATTTAGTGCGTAAATATAAAGGCATAGTAGCCTTTGATGCTTCTAGTTTTATCCCTTATAAAAATATATCTTGCAAATATTATGATGCTTTGTTTATAAGCTCACATAAACTCATTGGAGGTATTGGTGGCTCTGGACTTTTAGTCATCAAAAAAAATCTTTGTGGAAACAAACCTAGTTTTGCAGCAGGTGGAACCGTAGGATATGTTTCAAGAACTTCTCAATGTTATCTTTGTAATGAAGAAATTTTAGAAGAAGGCGGAACTCCTGGAATTTTACAGCTTATCCGTGCTAGTTTAGCTTTTAAGATAAAGGATTCTTTAGGAATTTCTCAAATAGAAAAAAAAGATGAGGAATTAAAAAAATATTTTTTAAAAGAAATTGAAAAAATACCTGATTTGATTCTTTATGCTAAAAATTTAACCCATCGCTTGCCCATTTTCTCTTTCAATATCAAAGGGATTTCTCCTTATGATCTTGCTTATGAATTAAGCAAAACTCATCACATTGAAACGCGTGCGGGCTGTGCATGTGCTGGACCTTATGGGCATGATTTGCTTGGTTTAAAGGATAATCAAGAGCTTAAAACAAAACCAGGATGGTTAAGAGTTAGCTTGCATTACACACATGAAAAAGAAGATATTGATTATTTTATAAAAGCTTTAAAACAAAGTATAAAAAAACTGAAATTTTAGGAAGTATCATAGAAGTGGCGCAGCGGACGGGGCTCGAACCCGCGACCTCCGCCGTGACAGGGCGGCATTCTAACCAGCTGAACTACCGCTGCACCTAAAAAATGGTGGTCACTATAAGACTCGAACTTATGACATCCACCTTGTAAGGGTGGCGCTCTACCAACTGAGCTAAGCGACCAAAAAACAATGGCGACCCCTAGAGGATTTGAACCTCTGTTTCCACACAGAGAGAGTGTTGTCCTGGGCCACTAGACGAAAGGGTCTAAACCCAAAAAAGTGGTGTCCCGTGTTGGATTCGAACCAACGGCCCCCTCCTTAAAAGGGAGATGCTCTACCGGCTGAGCTAACGAGACATAAGTGGCGCAGCGGACGGGGCTCGAACCCGCGACCTCCGCCGTGACAGGGCGGCATTCTAACCAGCTGAACTACCGCTGCACCTAAGAAGTAAGAAATGGTGGTCACTATAAGACTCGAACTTATGACATCCACCTTGTAAGGGTGGCGCTCTACCAACTGAGCTAAGCGACCAAAGTGGTGTCCCGTGTTGGATTCGAACCAACGGCCCCCTCCTTAAAAGGGAGATGCTCTACCGGCTGAGCTAACGAGACATAAACTAAAAATGAAAATGTGATTATGCCAAAATATATACTCATTTGTCAAGGATTTTTTTCATTTTTGATATTTTCTTTCTAAATAACGCGAAAATAAACCGATCGGCAAGGTTAATATAAGATAAGCTATAGCTAAGATTATATAGCCCTCAAGCGTAGCAAAAACATAAGAATTAACCTCTTGAACATTTTGCGTTAATTCATTTACAGCAATCACACTCAATAAAGAACTATCCTTGATCAAATTAGCCAATTGTCCGCTAATAGGAGCTAAGATATTTTTCAAAGCTTGTGGAAAAACCACATAAAATAAAATTTGCCTTTCACTTAGTCCTAAAGCTCTTGCACTTTCTATTTGGATCAAAACAATGCTAAGAATTCCTGATCTAAAAATTTCAGCCAGATACGCCCCAGAAAACAAAGAAAGGATAAATATCCCTACAAAATATCTATTATCAAAACCTAAATTATTGGCAATAATGTAATAAATCAGCAACACCTGAACAAGCAAAGGCGTTCCGCGAATGATTTCTATATAAAATAAAGCAAAAAATCTCAACACTATAAATCTACTCAAGCTAAAAAAACAAATCACCAAACCAAAAAAAATACTACTTCCTAAAGCAAAAAAGCTGATCAATAAAGTATTTAAAAATCCATTTAAAATTGTTTTTTTGTATTCTAATAATAAACCAAAATCAAAATGATAAACACTCACTTTAAAACTAAAATAAAAAAATAAAGTCAAAAGACAAAGCAAAAGCGTCGCATTTAATAAATAAGCTATTTTAGAAAGTGGTTTTATGGGTCTAAAGTTTTTACGCTCTTGAATAAACAAAATATCCCCCTATTCTTCATAAAAACATTTTTATAATTTCAAGTATGCAAATTTTTTTATAAGTAAAATTTAACTAAAATTTTTAAAAATCATTTTAAAGGTAAATTAATATGCTAATTTTTGGACATCCTCTAGCAAAAAATTTGAATTTTAATTTTATAGAAAAAATTGAAAATTTGCAAAACGATCAAATTTCTTGTTTTTTTTATGATGAAAAAATTATCCAAAAAGCAAAAAATGAAAATTTGGATTTTGCTATTTTTATACAAAATAAAAATGAAATTTTTTTAAGCAATGCATTTGAGGCAAAATTTTTAATCTTTAAAGATGAAAAATTAGCAAAATTTGCTTCAGAAGTGGCTGAATTTTACCTTTTTGATAGCAAAATTTTAATGATGGTAGAAAACTTTGATGATTTGGAAAAAGCTTATGATTTGAGAGTCGATGGGGTTATTTTAAAGGATTTTATAAAGAATTATCATTAAAGTATTTAAATATTTATCATATTTACTATTTTCTTATCTACAATAGCAAATAATTTATCATTTTTCATTAGTTTAAAAATATTTAATATTTTTATCCTTAAACTTGGAACAATCTTTGCTTAATCTTTTTCTAAGCAATGATCTTTGAAAGGAATGATAATGAGAAAAATTTTTCTTATTTTGGCAGTTTTAACAAACTCTTTGTTTGCTAGTGATGAGTTAAACATCGATACACTCTTTAAAAAGCAAATTGGATTAAGAAGTATTACAAGCTTTTCACTTCTTAGCACAGGTAATCCTCATTCGTATTATATTTATCCAACTATTGGGGTAAATGGGGATTTAAACGTTTGGAATGACACTAAACAACTTTATTTAAATCAAACTTTTATTTACACCCTAACACCTAAATTTGATTTACTTATTTCTGGGGGCGGAAATTATTCAAGACAAGAATATAATAATATTATTTCTGGTGCTTTTACAAGCAAAAATACTCTAAACTTTGATTCTTTATGGTTAGGTTTTATTTATACGGGCGATAGCATAGCGGATTTTGTTCCACAAATCAAATTTCAAACTGCCATCATTCAAAGAGAAAAAACAGTTTTTCAAACAAAAAACTTTTACTTTCAATCTCAAAATTTAGAAGCAAGTTTAAGAGGGTATAGCGATCCTGTGGTATATAGCATTTATACAGGATTTGGTTATAATGCAAAAAGAAAATTTAAAATTGCTAATATAGAATATGGACATAGCATTTATATTGGGGGTAATTTATCTATAATTTTAAGTCCTAAAATCACTTTAGATCTAGGAGCTGAACAAAGATTTCAAACTGAACAAAAAATCAATGGAATTAAAAATTCAGAAATCAGATCAATCCCTACAATCAGTGCAGGATCAACTTATAGTATAAACTCTGATACGGCAGTATCCGTAAGTGCTAGTTTAGGAGGAAGTTCAGCCGCACCTGATGCAATTTTTGGATTAAGCCTATGGAAAAAATTCTAAAATTATTATCAATACTCATTATTTTGCCTTTATTTTTAAAGGCAGACTTTATAGTTAAATCTGTAAGGGGTATTTTAAAAAGAACATGTAACTATCCCTAAATAATTTTAGCAAAAATCCCAAATAATAGGATTTTAAAGCTTACAAAAATGACTTTTTATCTTTCCTAATTTAAAGTGTAAAAAATCCCAAATATCCCAAAATGTCCGTTTTGTCCCTAAAAAGTAATTAAATATTGTTTAAAACGCAATTAAAAGCGATATTTGATTTTAAATTTTATATCCCAAAAATGTTTTTACCCCTATAGGATAGTTACATTTTTGCTTAAAGTATTCTTATGTTTTCTTAATGATGTAACTATCCCTATAAAACTCTATATAATCATAGTTTAACCACTTTTTATACAAAAATAATATGTAACTATCTATAGCTTTAAGGTTTGAAGGAAAGTTACATATAAATCTTAAAGATTTTTAAAAATAAACTTAAAAAATTAATCTTTCATTTTAAAATCTTTTCATTGTGTTTTTAAATTTTATGTTTAAATTCTTTGAAATTAAAATCAAGGAATTTTTATGCAAATGCAGGAAGTGATTGAAAAGTTAAAAGATATACTTGCTAGTGAAGGTAAGTATAATTTAAAAACAAAAGATATAGCCAAAGAACTAGGAATTCATCCTGATACTTTTAATTCTATGAAATTTAGAAATTCAATTCCTTATCCACAAATACTCAATTTTTTACAAGAAAGAAATATAAGTATAAATTATTTCTTTTATGGAAGCTCTCCTAAAGATCAATTAGAGTGTGAAAGCAAATATAAAATTCTAAAACTTTATAAAACAAATGCAAGTTTGGGTGGTGGTGGAATCAATGATTTGATAGATTGCTCTGAACTTATTATAGATGAAAAACTATTAAGCTTTTTTGGAAGTAAAGATTGCGAGTTTATCACTTGTTATGGAGAGAGTATGGAGCCAATTATAAAAGATGGAAGCATTTGTGTAATAGATAGAAATAAAGCTTTTAAAAATAAAAGCATTTGCGTGATTAATACTAGAGATGGTTTATATATAAAACAGGTTTTAAAACAAGCTGATGGAGTGATTTTGCATTCTTTAAATCCTTTATATAAAGATATTTTTTATAAAAATGGAGATTTTTTATTAATTGGAGTTGTAATTGGAGAGCTTTCAAAGCTATGACAGCACACATTCAGCTAAACGAAGCTAATGTTGTCTCCATAAAAACAAAAGGAGATAAAAATGAGTAAATTAAAAGAAAAAATCATACAAGATTTAGAGAATGAATTTAAGGCTTTACATAAAAAGCTTTTAAAAGAAAATGATTATCTTGCAAGGGATAATATATTAGAACTTATGACACTTTATAATTTAGGTATTCATTCTTATTTGATCGCTAATGAACTTGAAACAAATGAAAATGAAACTATCATACAAGTTCCTTTATTTGAAAGATATCTTGAGGGTAGAAAATTTGTAGTTAAATACAATGATAAAAAACAAAAATACGAACTAAAAAGCACTTTTTGTGAATTCTAAGGAGTAAAAAATGAAATATCCTAATATTTATGTAAAATTAGCAGGAGAAGATGGTAATGCTTTTAGTATTTTAGCAAGGGTGGCTACGGCTTTAAAAAAAGCAGGCGTGAGCAAAGAGGAAATAAACAAATTTAAAGAGGAAGCCACAAGTAGTGATTATACTCACTTATTATCTGTTGTAATGGAATGGGTTAATACGGATTAATTTTAAAAACAACAGCACACATTCAGCTAAACGAAGCTAATGTTGTCTCCATAAAAACAAAAGGAGATAAAAATGACATTAATTCAAAATGATATCAAAGCACATTTTACTAAAAGATTTGTGAGTGCAATTTGCAATCACGATAATGATCTTGTTTTAGAATATCTCAAAAATGGCATGAGTGCTACTAAAGAATGTATGGGAGATAAACCTATATTTTATGCTATTACTCATAATAATTTTGGAGCCATTTTACTTTTAATGAAATATGGCGCTACTTTAGAAAAAGAATATTTAGAAGATGAAACAAATGTGAGCAAAGAAATTTTAGAATTTTTAACTTCTTTGCTTTAAAAACTAGAGAATATTTTAAAAAACATTCTCTAATTATAGTTTAAAAATTCATAATCAAAAGCTCCTTATTCTCTTTTCTTTTTAAAACATTGTTATTTAAAGAATATCTTACTTTTAACTGCTTAAAATTAAAATCTTTATAAAGCTCTCTTACTAAATCACAATCATTATAAGAAAGCATAAATTTACCTTTGATATTTTTTAACAACTTGCATAAAAGTTCGTGTTCTTTTAAGCCAAAACAAGGCACATTTTTATAATAACTCTCAGTTCCAACATAAGGCGGATCCAAATAAAATAAAGCTTCATTGTAATCATACTCTTTTAAAATATATTCAAAGCTTTTATTTTCTATGCTTGCATTTTTAATTCTTTTTGTATGTAAACTAAAGTCTCTATATAATCTTTTAGGTGCTCTTTGCTTACTCATAGCAAATTGTCCCATGCTTGATCCAAAAGAAGTATTGATAAGATAAAAATAAAAAGCAGCCCTTTCTAAGTCATTTTTTGGCTTGATTTCTTTGTTTTTCAACATACAAAAGATTTTTCTACTTATTATCATAGAATTTAAAATATTAGCTAAACTTTGCGGTTTGTTTCTTATACAAAGGTGTAAATTGATTAAATCATCATTAATGTCGTTAATCACTTCTATTTTTGAAGGACTTTTTTGGTAAAACACACTTAAAGCCCCTCCAAATACTTCTATATAGCTTTTATGTTCTGGCATTAAAGCAATGATTTCTTTGGCTAAATAGTTTTTGCCTCCCACCCAAGCAAATGGAGCTTTTAGTTTAGTTTGAATAGGTTTAGTAAGTGTGCTAGTTCTTAGAAATTTGTCTGCATTTTTCATACAAACTCCTTTCAAAATAAAATAAAAAAGTAAGCTTCTTTAAAAAGAAGTTATAATTTTTTTGCTAGTTCTTAGAAAAGGAGGGCTTAAGGCTTTCCTTGCTATTACTTTTTAATCCTTTGAATAAATTCTTTAGTATCTTGATAAATCACACTTCTTATATCTTTATGTAAAACTTTGTTTTTATCTATAGGCAAAAAAGGACGTGCTGGAATATTTCTCTTTCTATTTCCCCATTGATGAACATAGCCATACTTAAATCCTTTTTTACTTTGAATATTATTAAAAACTTTCACATGGTTTTTTGAGGACTCAATTTGCCAATTATTTGGATCGCTAAGTCCTCCATCTCTTTTTAAAATTCCATTATTCTTTCCTTCTTTGATTTTTTGTTTGATTGTTTTGGGTTTTAAAGGCTTCCATTTTTCTCCAAAAGGACTCGTTTCTGTTTGAAAAGAATAAACAATAGAATTTCTTATACTTTCTCCTACGCTTGCCATGATACTTTCGCCGTGCTTATCCATATTGATTAATTTATCACAAGCTTTAAAAAAGTTTTCAAGCCCTTTAATCTCTATGTATTCACTCATAAATCATCCATAAATTGTAGTGTTAATTTTATTTTGTTCTTGTTTTTTTAAGGCATTAAAGACACTTTTTTGTATAGCTGCTGCAAATTCATTCATATTAAAATTTCCATCTTGCGTTGCGATATTAAAAGTGCCATTAACATTAACATTGATATTTCCATTATTAAAACTTGGATAATTATTATTTGAGTTTATTTTTGCTTGTGAAAATTCATTTGTATTAATAATTTTTTCTTTATCTTGCTTTATATCATTTGATTGAGTTTCATCATCACCTAAACCTATAAAATTAAGTGCATCTTTAATAAAACCGCCCATATAAGAAATTGCATCGCTCACCCATGAAAGTTTATCACTAAACCAATCAAACACTCCTCCAAAAATGCTATAAAAAAAATCTGTAGTGCTTTGCCAAGCAGAATTTAAAATCTCTATTAAAGGAGAGATAATGCCCATAATAGTATCTTTAAAAGTTATAAACACTCCACTGCATTTATCAAATACGGATTTAATAACATTATATATGGGCTCCCAAACTGGTCTAAGCCATTCTATAAAACCCATAAACCAAGACTTAACTTTATCCCAATTAGCAATAACAAGTCCAGCTACTATTGCAATACCTCCTAAAATAAGACCGATGGGATTACTCATCATAGCTATACCTAATGCTCTAACACCAATAGCTACAAGTTTAAAAACCTTACTAAGTCCTCCTAAAACAAAAGATAACACATTAAGAGAAGTTGTGTAAATGTTAGTAGTGATTGTTTTTGCTTTTAAGATGATGTTGGATAATACACAAGAATTACGAAAGGCTAAAAGATGTATTTTTGTTTTAATCAAAGCATTTTTAAGTAAAAGTGTAGAGTCTTTGATATAATTTTTAGCAAAAGCATAAGCTAACATTGCTGGTTTGGCAAGTAAAAAAGTTGTTGTAGCGGTGGCTATAATTGTACTAAGTGTTGGAAATTTTGAAAGTAAAATATCTATTTTATCAATAATAAAATTAAAACCCGAAGCCACTAATTTAATTACAGGAAGCAAGGCATCTGAAAATTTAACCGCTATTGATGAAATATTATTTCCTAAAATTTTTAAAACAGAAGAAGTTGTAGAACATTTGTTAATTAATTCTTTATCCATCGAACCTTTCTTTTCCTCTGAATTTGCCATCTTTAAAAGCTCTTGATAACGATCATAACCATTTACCAAAGTTGCCATAGATCGAATAGTGCCTGCATCATTTCCAAAAATATTAGTAATAACACCAACTCGACTTTCCTTATCGAGCATTTTTATACGAGAAAGTATTAGATTAATAGCTTCTTGAGAATTTTCATTCAAAGCTTTTTTTACAAATGCTCCATTAAGTCCCAATTGTTTAAAAGCTTCTTCGGCTTTATTTCCTAATGTATCGGCTGTTGAAAGCTTGGTAAACATACTAGATAATGCTGTTCCAGCTACTTCTGCTGGTATTTTTACTTCATCAAGAGTTGCAGCAAGTGCGGCCATATTCTCTCTTTGTAAGCCTATAATATTACCCATTCCACCGATTCTGCTAACAATGTCAACTATATTTTTTGCATCTGATGCACCCTTGTCAGCTAAATAATTAATACTATCTCCTAATTCTTTAACACCTTGAACATTAGTTTGCAAATTTGCCATAAGTCCGCCTATGGCTTCTCCAGCACTTTCTGCACTCATTTCAAAGGCTACCCCCATAGCAGTAGCTGTTTTTCCAAATTCCAAGGCATCTTTACTAGCAAGTCCTAATTTTCCACCTTCTGCTACTATATTTGCAATTTCTTTTGCGGTCATTGGTAATTTTTTACTTAAGTCTAAAATATCTTGTTTTAATCCTTCTAAAGTATGTCCTTCGCTAAGCTCTGTTACTTTTTTAACATCGGCTATTGCACTTTCAAAGTCGATGCCAATTTTTACGCTTTTTCCAACAATACCGCCACTTATTAAATTTCCTAATGAAAAAAGCTCATCTTGCAAACCTTTTCTTTGGGTTTTTAATTCTGCTCGCAAATTAGTATTGAGTTTAAGGGTGTCTAGTTGTTTTTGCAATCCACTAATTCCAAGTTTAGTTTTTGCTGCTACTTTTTCTAGATTACTAAAATCTTTAACAACCTTGCCAACAGCACCTGCATTTTTAATTGCCAATCCTAAAATAACACCAATTCCAATACTTCCTGCGTTTTCCATATTCAACCCTTTTTAAGTGATTGTATTTTAAAATCTTTTTATGAAAGTTTTAAAATTTATTAATGATGATACAATTTCACATATTGCTTTATTATTAGTAACGCTTGCACCTGCTTTTCTTATAAGCTATCAAAGTACAAATGATAGTCTTTTTAATACAATAGCCATTTTCATCTTTTCTTATTTTTTATGCGTCATAATAACTGCTATTTTAATGATGATTATACCGCCTATTGCTATATTGCTTGTTTTACCTACTTGGTTTTTTATATTCAGTTTAGATTTTATTTTATATCTTGCTTTAAAAGTAAAATTAAAATTTAAAAGAAAAGTTCATTCTAAAGAGCTTTAGCTTTTAAAAATTCTTTTGAAATTTCCAAAGCTTCTTCAAACTCATCCAAGCTTAAATCTAAAACTTCATTAAATCCCCAATGTAAGGTATGGCTGATTAAGGCTATGTGTCCGATTTCAAAATTCCTGCTTCTGCCAAAAAATCCTTTAAACCATCTTGCAAAGCCTTGAAATCTTTAATATCTAATTCTTCAATTTCACTTTCTTGTTTATTGGTAAGTGTAGCAATCATATAAATGGTTTGCTCCATATCTTTATCACTTCTATTTGTAGCATTTTTTAATACACGCACAGTCGGTACTTTCATAGTTAATTCTTCGCCATTTTCTAATTTGATAATTTTTTCTTTCATTTTTTACTCCTTTTTTTATTGTTTAAATACTGATTAATCAGCATTTAAATAGTTAAATTTGAACGCACATCACTCATTAAATCAACGCCATTAATCATTAAAATAGTGTTTTTATGATCATAAGTGATTATAGGTATATTATTTCTTCTTTGCATGTAAAAATGAACTGCCATCTTCACTTCTGCTTCAACTTCTTTTCCGCTCTCATGATCACTTTCGCTTATACTTATAAACTCTCCTAAAAATTCAGCACTTATACCATAATTTTTACCGCCTTTATGCACGCTTTCTCTAAAAAGTAAAGGAGCTTTAATTTCAGTATAGGTTGTATGAAAAAACGCTGTAAAAAGAACAGGATCAACAATTGCTAGCTTAAAGCTAATTTCTAAGGGCTTTAAAACACCTGTGCTATAGTTTGCTCCCAAAACCCCTTTAGTTTCAATCATTTCTTGCTCTATATCTGGAAGTTTTAAATTTCTTACCACTCCTAAATAACCTTGACCATCAACATAAACATTGGCTTCTTGGATTACTTCGCCTATTAATCTTTTCATTTATCACTCCTTAACTTTCTGAAATACTTTTAACCAAATCATCAGCCCATTCATCACTATAAATAAGCTCGAGCGTGATTTGTTTTACTATAGGATTATTCATCATCTTAATATTAAGATAAAATTTACCCGCGCTGATATTTGCATTTGTATTACGCTCCTCATCCCAGCTCACTTCATAGCCAATTAAGACTTTTGCTCCTTTTAAATCTCTTAAAAGCTCTTCCACGCTTATTTTGATAAAGTAAAGCTCGCTTGCTTTTTTATCAATCGCTTTAAAACTTGCTTTTTGGGCAGCAATTGCAATACGATCAAAGGTTCTTACCCTTGCTAGATCTTGCCAAATCGTATCTTCATCACTTGTTTCTCCACCCCAAGAGCGATAACCTTCATAAAGTATGCAAGTAGAAATATGACTTTTTCTAAGGCGATCTGCATCGCAATCCTGACCCATCACAAAATCAATAAAATGTTCCACTCCAGTAACGCCATTCATCACGCGATTAGAATAAGAATCACTAAAGCCATATTCTGTATCTCCATCTGTATGAGCTATTAAACCTGCGATGATAGGAGATTGTGGAACATAAGCATATTTTCCTTGCGAGTTTAAGATTTGAACTTGCGGCCATGCGGCAACCAATCTTTTAGAACTAAAAGCTTCCATAGTGCTGATAGCTTCTCCTGTATTCTTAGCATATAAATCCACAATAGCAGTGATATTCATAGCACTTGCTATGCTTTCAAGTTTAGCTTTTACACCTGCTTCACTTGAATAATAAGGTGCTATGATAATATCAGGAGTAAAACCTGTGCGATGTTTAGCTTTTTTAAAAGCTTCTATTGCATTTAAACAATTTGTTAGGTTTGTAGCTTCCTCATCACTTTCTTCAAAGAAACTAATAATAATCACACAAGCAACATCTTGATTGTCTATACAAGTTAAAGAATCTAAGAGTCTAAAATCTTGCAAATTGTTTTCTTTGATTAAATCTTTTGTAAAATCAATTGCCTTGCTTGCATTTGAAAAAGCAAAGATTGGCATTTCATCTGTGCTTTCGTATCCTGCTTTTGTATAAAGCATTTCTTTATTAGCACCTTTAATACAAGCAGCAATTCCTATAGGTGTATCACTTTGAACTTTAATAGGACTTGCCGCACCATTGCTAATATTATAATTTACTCCATATTGTGCCGCCATAATTTACTCCTTATTTGATTTTTTTGTATTTTTAGGTTTTTTAGGTTTTGATTCTTTTAATTTTAAATTGGCAGAATCTTGTTCTTGTTTAGAAATTTCAAATAAAAAAGCATAATCTCCATAAGTATTAGAATCAGCTTCTAATTTATTAACATTAAAATCTTCACTCTCAACTTCTTTTTCTCCTACAAAAATTGATTTTTTTGCTTTTACATTAGAAATTTCTGTTTGTCCATAATATCCATTGCCTCTAGCAAAAAGCTGATTTGGCATTTGTGTATTTTCAAGTTCTATGCTTACCTCTCTACTTCCTGAACTAGACCATAAGCAACACTCATCAGTACCACCATTGTATTTTTTAAACACATGAGCAATTTTGTGATAAGTTTCTTGATAAATACCACTTGTCTTAATTGTTCCTAAAATTTGGTTTTCTCCTGCAATAGGATTAGAATCTATAGTAAAATCACTCCTATTAAGTCCATCACCATCTTTAGTCATAGTAAATTTTGCGTTTTCATATTCATCTTGGACTTTATTTGGAGTAGCAAAACCATTTTCAAAACCAAGTCTTAAATCACTCATACAACCACCATATTGTCCACCTGTTGTAGTATTATCAAATGTGATGATGATTTTTTCTTTAGGGATAATATCATTACTTCCATCTCCCAATAAATCCACCCAATTTGTAAATTTTTCATCTTTAGAAATGCAAATAAATAATTGCTTTTTGCTTTCTAAAACAGCCCATATTTCTCCTACTTCAGCTTCGGTTTTATAGGTAGGTGGGGTTTTTGATATTTTTATGTTTGTATTTTGAAAACCCTCATCTTTTAAAATCTCTTGAATGAGACTTTCAAGTTCCTCTTTACTCACCATATCTTCTTTAAAAAGATTTAATTTTTTATCTATAAGTTCATTAACTTTTTGGGTATTAAGCTTATCACTCACTATAGGTTCGCTTGGCTCTTTCGAACTTTGATTGGCATTTGGAATGTAAGAAATTCCGTAATCTTTCATTTTAACTCCTTTTTATGCTTTTACTTTGTGCGAACAAGTCCGCCCAAAGTCGCTTTTTCTAAAGCCCCCGTCCCACTAAAGTGGGTAAGGCTCACCTTTTTATTTGCTTTTTATCAGACATTTTACAAAGTGAAAAGCATTGCAAGCATGGTAAAAAACAAAGCATTTAAACTTAGAACATCCAAGCAATAGCATTGCTTCTTTTAAAGCAAGATCAGCAAGTTTGTAATCCTTTCTTGAATTAGCTTTTTCGCATAAATAATCATGTATCACACAAGCGCTAAAATACTCACTTTTAAAAGGTGGATAAAAACTCCAAAAGATACGTGGGATACTCGCTCCATCAGTTTTAAAACCTTTTGGTATCACTCCATTAAAACTAGCTAAAGTAAAAGCATAATCATTTATCACTTCGAACCTGTCTTTATCAAAAGGTTTTACGCATACTCTTTTTAGCTCTGTTTTAGTCATTTTTAATCCTCCCATGTAATTGAGTTTAATTCTTCCAAAGAAGTGGCGTTTCTAATTTTTTCTTTTAAGTCTTTTGCTCTAAAAATGGTTTGCTGGATAAAATAAGCCATGCTACTTGCAAAGAGTTTAAACTCATCTGCGCTAAATCTTGTAGTTGAATTATCAAGTGCTATCCAATCAATATAAGGAATTAAATTAGGATTAACAAGAGCATTAGTTACTGCCCCATTAATTCTTAGCTGATCTTCATTAGAGCTTTGATAGATTTTGCCTTTAAAAGAAAATCCACCATTTAAAATATTTTCTTTTTTTGTATTAATCTCGTTGATTTTTAACTCTTTTGCCTCGTTTAAAAGCTCCTCTTCGCTTTTAGGAGGATTTATTAAAGCGCTAAACTCTTCTTCGCTGATCGGAGTCATTCCTTCTTTGATTTGCTCATTTGTCACTTCATCTTCATAAGCATAAATTTGATTATTTTGATCTATAAAATATTTCATTATTTTCTCCTTATCTAAGTTCCCACCAATAGCCAATGACACCAATATACTTATAGGTGCTATTAGCTGGAACTATAAAAGTCACTTCTTGTTGATTTTCGGCTCTAAAAAGATTATTTCCATCCACAAAATAATCTGTGATTTGATTTGTAAAATTGCTATCAGCACAGACTAATATAGGTCTTCCAGTTGTGTTTGTATAGGTTACATTTGAAACTCTTGCTTGGGTACAATTTATATATTTTTGTCCTATCCCAAGAACTAATTTTTTTAAAGTATCTAAATTTACCAATTCATTATCTTTACTGGCTTTTATATTGCTTGTAGGTAATTTGGTAAAATTTTTAACTCCATTAATGTTTTGATTTGTAGTTAAAGTAACATATTTAGCAATTTCTGTGTTAAATTTGCTTTCTAAAAGATATTTAGAAAACTCATCCCATACTTTTTTAAGCTCTGTATCAATTTTAAGATTAAGTTCTACCTTAATGGCATCGACATAATCACGACTTGCCATAATCACACTTGGATCTAGTTTTAAAATCACTTCTTCTGCATTAGAAAGCTCCATGACAATTTTTATCATAAGTTCTTTAGCACTGCCTTCTTTTAAGATGGGTTTATAGGTGCGTGGCAAATTTCCTACAGCCAATAAATCTCCCACTTCATCATAAATACCCACAGCATTAATTTCAAAGCCACCCACATCACTTGGTATATAACATTCCAAATTAACATAATTAGGATTATTTTTATCTATACTTTTTGCATTTATATTTGCTTCATAAACAATCTCTTCCAAGCTTTGCATATCTTCATTGGGTAAAATCACTTTAGAACTTAGTTTAAAGCTTTTTAGATTAACACCATTGCCACTAGCACGTGCAGCAATGAATTTAGCAATGCCGATTTTAGTTAAAATGGTATAGTATTCCATTAAGAAACTCCTTTAAAATCAATATTCGTTTTTGAAATTTCACAAATAAGTACACCAAAAGCATTAAAAGTATTTTTGGATGCATTTTCTAAAGCAGTAGTTTGAAAAGGTAAAACTTCTATAGTTTCCCCATCAATTTCTATACAAGCATTAAAGCTATTATTCTTACTTTGTACTTCTATTTCAATTGTTTCTAAAACACTTCTAACATTTTTAAAGTTTTTAATTAATCTTTCTAAAGCATTCAGTGATCTTTCATCAAAGCTAACATTGGTTGTACTTACTTTAACTTTAAAAAAATAAGGTTTTCCGTTGTACTCAAACCATTCCTTAACTACAGCAGTAGGAAATACCGCATATAAAGCTTCTTTAATGGCAAAGGCGGTGCCGTTGTATCTATCTAAAAGTAAGGCTTTAGATATAAGCTTTCTTGCTTCTTTTTCATTTAAACCATCAATACTTACATCATAAGCATTAGCTAGGACACTTAGTAATCTTTCATCACAATTTAGAGCTAGATTTGTGATACTAGCTAAATTTAAATCTTCAAATCTTTTTTTAGCGCTTAAATCAATGGCTTTGCTTTGAAGTGGATGATGATTTAATATTAGTGTATTCATAGCACAGCCTTTTCATAGCTAAGCTCAAAAGAAAGATGTGCAAATTCATCATCAGCTATTTCAATATCTTTTAACTCAAGTTCTTTTAGCTCTTCGTCGATTTTTTCTTTAATGCTTAAAATTTCACTCTTATAAACTCCATCTTGATGTAAGCATTTATATAAAAAGCCAAGTGCCAAATCCACACTCAAATCAAAATCACTTTGTAAAGCATTGATCTTCTCACTGATTTCATTGGCACGGCTTAATTCTAAAAGTAAAAGCTTGGCACTTACGATAAATTCTCTTTTTTTGGCAAGTTCGACGCTCACTTCATCGGTTAAAGGTCTTACTTCATCTGCACTTAAATATTTTTGGACTTCTTCTATAGTATTTTCATCTTCGCTTTTTATAATCACTCTAACTTTTCCAGCACCATTATTTAAAGCTTTTATGGAAGCGACTTTAGCACTTGCACTTAAAGCATGATAAATATAGCCTTTTTCGCTTCCAGCTGTTGAAAAGCGATGCACACTCATTACAGCTCTTTCTCTTAAAGCCTCGTCACTTTCTTCACTTGCTCCACCACTAAAATTTTCAAGTTGTTTGATTTTGGCTACAAAAGGAAGTGGGGTTTGTAAAAATTCAGTTTTACTTTCTTTGCTTTGTACAAATTCATCAAGTTCTAAAACACCTACAGCTTTGCTTTCTCCTTTTTTGATTATCACTTCTTCTTTTAAGGTAGCAATATCAGCTTTTTCATTTGAAAAAATGGCACCTTTTGGAATAATGACATCATAATTTAATAAGGTATTTAATTCAAATTCTACTTTGGCAGTAGGTTTAACCCCTTTTAATCTTTGGATTAAATACCCATTTGCCACAACGTTATCTAAATCGCTTCCGCTAGCATAATGCAAGTAAGTCGCTTTGATACTTTCATTTATTCTTGCTCTTATAATCATTTCTCTATAAGCAAGAGCTTCTAAAATAGCTTTGAAAGGATCAGATTCTAAAAGTTCTACTTCCTCTTTTAAAAAGTTTTTAAAAAGTTCTTCATAATCTTTTAAAAGTTTTTCATAATCAAGCTCTTCTATGATTTTTGGATAAGGAATATCTTTTAAAAAGCTTTGTTTAAAATATGAATTATTGGTGTTTAAAGTTTCACTCATTTATTAAGCTCCAAAGAAAAATCCTTATAATCTTCAAAAAGCAAAGTAATACTTAATTTACCTTCTTGCATTTTATTAAGCCTAACACCCTTAAGCTTTACTCTTTTTTCCCACTTTGAAATAGCTTCTGCTGTGTATCTAGTAAGTTTTACTCTAAAATCATCATCGATTTTTCTATCTATGAGCGTGTAAAGTAAAGAACCATACTCGGGTCTCATTACACGAGATCCTAAAGGAGTGGTTAAAATATCTTTAATACTTTCTTCTATGCTGATTAAATAACTCATTTTATATCCCATTCTCCGCCATCTGCTGTATCAATTGCTTTGGCGTTTTCTTGTATTTCTTCAACCACTGCAGCAGCAATAGCTCTTAAAAAAGGCATAGAATATCTTCTATAACCTCTGCCATTATCTTCATCTTGGACTTTTGTATAACCTTCTTTTGCTAAATATTTTTCCATTTTTGAAACTAAAGAATTTTGACTGATTGCCATGTTTAAAGCCCTATATAAAAATCAAAAATTATTTTTAATGTTTGTAAAAATCCTAAAAAGGTAAAACCTAAAATAAAACCAATAAAAATACTTTTGGCAAAAAATTTTAATTTTAAAAAGGCGTAGAATGCCGACATACAAAAAAGCATAAAAAATACAAGGGAATTAAAAAGTAAAAACCATTCTTTCATATCTTACTCCTAGTATTATTTGATCCATGTGGGTGAGTACTTCCTGTAAAAGCACAAATACACTCAGTGGTAACCACGCCTTTTCCGCCAAGTCCTAAGTCGATACTAGGACTATCAATATTGACTTTATTCGCTTTTATGTTGGCATTTTCACAAGTGATGTTAATATCTTTAATCACATCAAGCTTTAAAGTACTTGTCTTAGAGTTGTATTCTAAGTGGGTACCATCTTCAAAATCCACATTAAAAGTATTTGTATCTGTATTTTTAGCCTTGTATTTTTCTTGATAAAGTCCGCGTAAAATCACGCCTGAATTTAAATCACCTCTTATAGGTAAAACCAAAACTTGCTCTCCTATACGCAAAGGCGAAAAACTCACAGCATAAGAATTGGATATAGCTTGAAATACACTTAAAAAGTCAGTCACCATTTTGCCAATAGCAACCTTAGCTTTACCCTCTTTTATGTCGCAAATGATACCTAGTTCATTCATCATAGTTTATCCATTTTTCTATTCATAAGCTTTTCTACAAGCTGTTCTATCTTAAGCAAGGCATCGGTTCCCATGTAAGCTGCAAAACCCCCAAAAGCTACACTTAGTTTTAATCCAAAGTCTAGATAACTTGCTATTTCAAATACAAGATAAGCTACAAACATAGAACCTAGCATTCCTTTTACAAAGGTTAAAAACTTACCTTTTACATCTTTGTAAGGTTTTAATTTGTCTTTTGTTACTATACCTACAAGTCCAGCAAATACACTCACAATACTTAAAATGCAATAAATAAATATATCTTCAAATTTCATATGCTAGTTCCTTGTTAAAATTTCAAATGCATAAAATAAACTCAAAGCAAAACTAGAAAATAAAAGAGCTATGAAAAGTTCTTTTATAAAATCTTTTTTAATTGATTTGTTATTTTCTTTCATTTGTTATCTCCGGTGCATTGCTTTGCTATATCTTCAACTTCAAGATAATAAGAGCTGATTTGTTTTGCGCTTTCTAAATCACCCTTATCAAAAGGCTTTAAAGGAAGTTTCAAAGGGCACTTTATAGGAATTTTTACTTCTTGATACTGCGTTTTAATCAATAGCTCTTTAGGAGCACAAGCTGTAAAAACAAAAGGCATAAAAATATAAAAAAGAATTCTCATTGCTTAGCTCCTAAAATTTTAAAAAGCTCTTTATAAGCTTTAAGCTCACTTTCGCAGCTTTTATCTTTGATAAAAATTTCTTTTACCTTTGAAACCTCCTTTAAAGTCTCTTTGGGTTTTAACTCAAGCTTTAAATTTTCAAATGCTTTATTTTGTTTTAAAAGTTGCTCTTTGTTTGTTTTGATTTCATTTTTTAAATATTCTTTTGTGAGTTTTAATTGATTGTTTTCAAGAACTAAAGAATGATTCTCATAATATAAAAACCCACAAACACTTAAAAGCAAAACAATGATAATGCTTGAAACACCAAAAAACTTTTCCAAAATAAAGCTAAACATTTTTATTCCTTAAGAATAAGTCCATCGGGCTTTTTTCCCTCTGGTGTCAATATGCACAAAACCACCAAAAGGATTTTCAAAATTATGTTTTATAGCAATTCCAAAAGGTTTATCGCCATATTTTTCTAAAACGTATTGATGCACTTCTTCAGTTTTCACACCTTTAACCACAAAATCAGCCGCACTGCCGATGGTGTGTTGGCTTTTAGCAGCTCCACCTACTTTGGCATTATGTTCTTTACAGCGATATCCACTATTTATAATAATAGGTGCGTTGTAATGCTCTTTGATTTCACAAAGAACATCGACTAATTCATCACTTGGAACATTAGGTGGTAATTTGCATTTACCACATTTACATTTAAATTCACTTTCTTTAAAATAGGGATTTTCTTTCATTCTATATTCCTTGTTAAAAATTGATGCAAGTTTAATAAGAAAGCCACACCAAAAGCTAGAAAAATATTGTTTCAAAACTCTTTATTAAAAATCTTTGTTTGAAAAAAAATATTTAAGTTTTTAAAATGTCGCATTTTTAATAAGGAAGATGATGCTTTGTAAATTTGAAGAAGAGCTTTTGAAATTGCTAGAACCTTTTAATGCAAAAGTTTACCTTGGAGAATTTGAAGATACGCAAAATATAGCCTCTTGTATTAATGGCTTAGAACCTTGTGTGCTTGTAGATTTTGAAAGTGAGAGTTATAAGGACTTAGAAAATAAAACAGGTATTTGGAAACTTTACATTTTAACCCATACAAGTTCTAAAAATCCAAAACATAGGATTAATGCAAAACATAAGCTTTTTAAAACTTTAGAACAAATTGATGATGTGTTAAAAAATGCAGAGCTTGATAATGGATTTAGAATAGAACCAAAAGATCTTAAAAAAGTTTTTGAAGGAGTGAGTGATCATGGTTATTTAAATGTATATGCAAGAACATTACAAAGTAATTTTTTGCCAAAAAATGATTTTTTAAGGATATAAAATGCTTTTTATAAATAAAGAAAATTTAATTGAATTAAGTCAAAACAAACCTTTAAAAGTTGCAATTGTTGGAGAATGGAAAGGGCATCATAATGGCAGTTTTAAAGTGTGTAAAGAAGATTTGCAATCTATGATGGATTATTTTAAAAATAAAAAAATTGATTTGGTTATTGATTATGAACACCAAAGTTTAAAAAATGAAAAAGCGCCCGCTGCAGGTTGGATTAAAGACCTTTATATAGAAAATGATGCACTTATGGCTAAGGCTGAATTTAACGAAGAAGCAAAAAAATATATTGCAAACAAACAATATCGCTATTTATCGCCTGTATTTGAATTCAATTCAAAAGACAATAAAAGCGGTGGTTTAGTGCGTGCAAAAATTCATTCAGTAGCTCTTACAAATACGCCATTTATAGACGAACTTGGAGAGCTTATTGCAAATAAAAATCAAACTAAAGGAGAAACAATGGACGAAAAAATCAAAGAACTTGAGTCGCAAATTGTGGCTTTAAAAAAAGAAAAGGATGTTTTATTTAAAGAAAATGAAACCCTTAAAAAACAAAATGAAGACGATCAAAAAGCTCTTGCTGATGCTTTAGTTAATCAAGCTTTAAATGATGGAAAGATTGCTAATTCTCAAAAAGAGTGGGCAATGACTTATGCATGCAAAGATTTACAAGGTTTTAAGGATTTTTTACAAAGTTCTAATTCAAAGCAAGTCCCGTAAAACAATCTGTTTGCTAATAAAAATACTGCATCCAATGCAAACGATACAGATGTTGTAAAACTAATGTTAGGAGAATAATAATGGCAAAAAATTCAAATAAAACAGATAAACAAAATAAAGAACAAGAAGCACAAGCTACAGAAAATTCAGACGAAGCAAAAAATGAAACCAAAGAACAAGGAGCACAAATGGCAAAAGCAAAAATGCTAGAAAAAAGTATCAGTGATGATCCTTTACTTGCCTTACCAAGAGGGCTTGAAAATATTGTAAATGAAGATTTGCTTCCAATCAATGCTAAGATTGATATCGAAACAAATCCTAATTTAGCTATTGGAACTTTACTTATCAGTGAAGATTATGGTCAAACTTTTAAAAAATGTCCTGATGAAGATATTAGCACAAAAGAAAATATCAAACTGGGTATTCTCAAAGATTTTGCATTTCAAACTGGAACTTATGCGGTTTTAATAGAAGGTAAAGTTATTTTAAGTAGTGCTCATGAAAGTGCTATTAAAAAGGCTTTTTTGCAAAATTTAATCATTCAAACTAAGGAGTAAAAATGGATTTAGAACAACTTTTAGAATTATTTTCTAGTACAAAGGTTACTGAAGTTATTAATCAAACCAAAGCTTCACCTCGCTTTGTAAGCGATACTTTTTTTAAACAAAGAATCTCAAGTCTTGAAAGCACAGCAAGAGTTGAAATTATTAAGGGCGCAGGTATAGTTTTAAACAGCGTTTCTGAAAATGGAGAGCACAGCCTTGAGGAAACAAAAAATGCTTATATTTTAAACATACCTTTACCTCGCTTTGCATTGGTTAAAAGAATCTCTGCTAGCGAAATCAATTCTTTAAGATCTCTAGCTTTACAAGAAGCCCAAATTAAAAGTTTAAGCGGTGCTATTGGAGTTTTGGTTAAAGAAATGAAAGAAAGCTTTAATACCACTCTTGAATATATGTCAAATGGTGCTTTATTTGGCAAAATATTGGATGGAAGTGGAAACGTTCTTTTTGATTTTGGCAGTACGAATAAAAGCGTTGTGGAAGTTAAAAAAGATGGCTCAGTAAAATTATCTAATGTTTGCGATGCAATCGAATCAAAAATCATTGATGAATTTGGAACGAATACAGATTATGAAGTGCTTTGCGGCAATGAACTTTTTGCAAGTATTTCTAACCTTGCCTTAAGTGAAGATTTGTATAAAAACAATCTTGCTAGCAGAGATGAAAAAGATAAATCCTTAATCCTTTATGGAACAAAATATCGTCGTTATAGTGCAAAGTATAAAAATACTAAAGGTAAAAATGTAGAGTTCTTATCAAGTAATGAAGGTATTGTCGTGCCAAAAGATAATTCCAATCGTATTTATTACACAAGAGCTAATCATACTGAAGCTTTAGGAAAAGCTCCAACCTTAATGTTTGTTTCAAAACCTGAAATCTTACAAAGAGGAGCTGGAATTGAAATCGTAGGCGAGATGAGAGCTATGCCAGTTTGTACGCGTCCAAATGGTTTAATCAAGTTAGCATTACAATAAAATCAAAATTAAGCCTTAAAAAGCTTTTTTTGGTTTTTTAAGGCAAAAGTATTAAAGAATAATTTTAAACGATTTTAACCATATTTTAACCACATTAAAAAAGGTTTTTATGAATTATCAAAACACATTAGAAAATCAAAACATTAAAAAAGATAAATTTATGATTGATGAAAATGATTTAACACAAGAATTAAGCATTTATGAAATAGCCCAGCTTAGCGATTTAAATGCAGATGGGGTTTGCAATCAAGAAGTGATTAATGATGCCATAAAAGATGCACAAAGTTTTATTGCAAGTTTTATAAAGATACCTAAAAATCCAACACTTCTTTTAAAAGATATCTGTGTAAAGCTTACAATCATGGAATTGAAACGTCGCAATAATTTTCCAAAAGATACTTTAAATGAAATTATAGAATGGGCACAAAATTTACTTTTAAAAATGGCTAATAAAAAGATTCCAATAGAAATTAACGATCAAGAGAATTTTGAACCGCAAACAAAAATGAGATCATTTAAACATCGAAGAAAGAGAATGGATTTAAGGAGAATCAATGGCTAATAGTGAAATAAAAGAGTTAGCAAAAGAATTATATGTTGCTGGATTTGATATTTTAAAAATTGCAAAAATTTTAAATCGCAATGAAAAAACAATAAGAAATTACAAAGCAAAAGATGGA
The DNA here is from genome assembly GCF_020135975.1 of Campylobacter sp. W0014. Taxonomy (NCBI): domain Bacteria; kingdom Pseudomonadati; phylum Campylobacterota; class Epsilonproteobacteria; order Campylobacterales; family Campylobacteraceae; genus Campylobacter; species Campylobacter sp. W0014. Next base: position 61,368 of record NZ_JACHTR010000009.1, read on the forward strand.
GACTGGGATAAGGTTAAAACAAATATTTTAACTTCAAAAATCAAAGATAAGGAAAGTGCTTCCCTTTATGAAAATTTTACAGAGCAAATGTTTTGTGCGATTGAAAATATTAATGCTGATGAAAAAATGAATGCTGAGAAAAAAACCGAAGCTATTGCAAGAATTGGAGATAGTTTTTCCAAGATGAGAAAAGTAGCAAGGCTAGAAGATCCAAGTAATTATCGTTTAAATGTTGCTAAAAAAGTGGTTGAAATTATTATTAATCATTTAAAACACGATAAAGATTGTATAGCAAAACTGATCGCACTTTTAGAAAGTGGTGCGATTGAAAAAGAAATTCTTAAAATGGATATTTAATGCTTTTTTCAAAAGAAGAATTGAATGAATTTTTAGCAAAAAGTGAGCAAAAACACGAAGACGCCCCTAGTGAACTAAAAAGTGCAATGCAAAGAAAAGACTTTTTAGAATGGATGGAAGAACTTAAAAATGAGTTAAAAACTCAATTTGCTAATGAAAGCCATTTAGATCCTAGTTTAAAAGACGAAAGAATTAAAAGAGCAAAAGTAGATTTTGATTATTTTGCAAGAACTTATTTTCCACATTATTTTACCATTAAGGGTGAATGTGCTTTGCATTTGCACTTAAATAAAGTCTTTACAAAACTTGCGCTTAAAAAAGATAAAGGAGAAAAACACGCCATAGCAGCACCAAGAGCACATGGCAAATCAACCTATACCTCGCAACTTTTTCCGCTTTGGTGCTTAATTTTTCATTATAAAAGTTTTATAGTTGAGATTTCAGATGCAGTAGAATTGATGGAAGGAATGCTCGAAGCCATAAAAGCAGAGCTTGAAGATAATCCTCATTTAAAACTTGACTTTCCTGAAGTTGTGGGAGTAGGAAAAACTTGGCGTGTGGGAGAATTTGTAAGTCGCAATGGAGTGAAAATCAAAGCTTTTGGTAGTGGCAAAAGATTAAGAGGTGTTAGATATGGAGTTAAGCGACCCGACTTAGTTATTTTGGATGATTTAGAAAATGATACCAATGTCAGAAGCAAAGAGCAAAGAGATAGATTGGAAGATTGGATTGATGAAGCAGTTTTAAATCTTGGTTCAGCAGATGGAAGCTTGGATGTGCTTTATATTGGAACCATTTTACATAGCGATAGCGTTTTATCAAGAAAATTAAAACTGGGATTTTGGAATGGAATGACTTTTAGATCAATCATGCAATTTCCACAAAGGTTGGATTTGTGGGATGAGTATGCTACTCTTTATAGAAATACTGATTTTAAAACTGCCCATAATTTTTATTTGAAAAACAAAGTATTGATGGATAAAGGAGCTAAAGTTCTTTGGGAAGAAGCTAAAAATTTAGAAGATTTAATGAGATTAAGAGCTGAAAATTTAAAAGCTTTCAATAAAGAACAACTTAACAATCCAAGGAGCGAAAGCCAAATCTTTAGCTTAGATAATCTTAATTTTTATGAAAACTTGCCTCCTATCAGTCAATACTATATGTATATTGAT
>NZ_JACHTR010000010.1:0-62614 GCF_020135975.1 Campylobacter sp. W0014
TTCTTCTAGATTGATTTGACCGAGTTCTGTTATACCATTTACGCTATTTGTATAATTGTAAAACATTATACCATTGCTAGAAACTTCTATAGTCCCTTTATTAATTAAAGTTTCTATTTTATTTTTATTTGATATAATAATACCTTGTGCAGCTCCTTTAATAGTTCCTTCATTGCTAAAATTTTTAATTGTTGAAGAATTTTCACCGTCATAAACATCAAGTAAAATGCCAGTTGAATTAGGATCGTTTAAAGTTCCCTCGATAACTCCTTTGTTGATAAATTTATCAATATTTGAACTTCCGACATAAACACCTACTGGACCAGAAATTGTTCCAGTATTTTCAAAAGTTTCTATACGAGAGTTACTTAATTCTAAACCGGAATTCGGATCAAAAATAACTTCATTTCCACTTGCTACTATAGTTCCATTATTTTTAAAACTGTTTATGGTTGAGTGACCAAGATATACCCCTTTTTCTTTAGAGTTTATAATTCCATCGTTATTAAAACTGTTTATAGTTGAACTTTGAAGATTGATACCTTTATTAATACCGTTTATTAATCCATTGCTTTTATTAGTAAAAGTATCTATAGTCCCTTTATTAAGATATATACCGTTTCCGCCTGTACTTTGTATAGTTCCGCTATTTTCAAAGGTTTTTATATAATCATTTTGATTGTTACTAATTTCTCCACCATTTATTTCAAGACCAGACCAATTACCAGAAATAAGACCACTATTTTTAAAATTATCTATAGTAGCTCCATAAAATTTTATAGCTTCTTGAGTGCCACCATTTTTTATAGTTCCTTGATTGTTAAAATTTTGAAGCGATGAGCCATTTTGAAATTCTATAGCAAAACCATTACTAGGTTTAACAGAACCACTACTTGTAATGGTTAAAGTTGTATTATTTGCTCCACTTACGGTAATTTTATCTGTTTTTTCTTCACTAACTGTTCCACAGTTACCACTACATCCAGCACCACTAATTTCAGCATCAGCATAGGTGCTTAAAACAGAAACTGCTGCTAAAGAAAATAAGAATTTTTTAGAAAGAGAGTGATTGTTTAAATCTCTTGTTTTTCTCGATAAATTTTTATTTTTCATAAAATCCTTTCTTAGGTTAAAAATCATTTCTAAATTTCTATATTTAAGAAATAATTTATATTATTTTATATAAAAAGCGATATTGCCATAAAAGGCAATATCGTAAATTAAAATTGAATTGGAAATTAAAATAATCAGTAGCTAAAAGAGTGAAAGATCGATTCTAAAAAGGAGTCTAGTTTAGCTTCAAATTATTTTATAAAAAGGACTTATTTTTAAAAATAATTAAAATTATAATTAAAAATAATTGTAATTATAATAAAATATAACTAAAATTATCAAATTAAATTTTTTTATCATTCAAATAAAAAATTTTAATTAAAATTAAAAAGATATTATTTTTCAAAAATATTATAGATTTTTAAAAATATCAAGGCTTTTTAAGGGTATTATGCTAAAATAACATCCGCCTTTTCTTAGACCTGTGCAATGCTATTTTTAAGCACCGCTTCAGGGTGGGAACACAGCAGAGCACTTGATCATAGTGTGTGCCGCAGCCATCTGAGAAAGGGTTTTAAAGCTATTCTATGAAACCACTAGCGATAACTTTATCCCCATCGTAAAATACAGCCATTTGTCCGCTTGCTATGCCATAAACGCTTTCTTTGAGTGTGATTTTTGCGCTATTGTCTTCAAAAATTTTAACTTCGCAAGGCGTGGATTTGGATCTATAGCGAATTTTAACTTCACAGTTTAGATTTTTTGCTTCTATAAATAAATTGATATTTTTTAGTTCAAATTCATCGATTTTTAATTCTTCTTTTTTGCCCACGACAATTTGATTTTTTTGAGGATTGATTTTTAAAACAAAATGAGGTTCATGTGCTCCTTTGACTTCAAAACCTCGTCTTTTTCCTATGGTGTAGTGCATATAACCTTCATGTTTTCCCACAACTTTTCCACTACTATCCAGTACTTCTCCTGGAATTTTTGTATCCATAAATTGATCTAAAACTTGGACATAGGTATTTTCCACAAAGCAAATTTCAGAACTTTCTTTTTGTGTAGCAAAAGATTTTAAAACTTCAATCGAAGAGGCAAAAGCTTTAACATCTTCTTTTTTCATTTCTCCTAGAGGAAAGATAAGATATTTTAAAGCTTCTTTGTCAGCACTTGCTAAAAAATAACTCTGATCTTTACTTTCATCAGCTGCTGTGCGGATGAGACCATTTTCAAGTCTTGCATAATGCCCTGTGGCTAATTTTTCACAACCTAAACTTTTTGCAAATTCAAGAAGTTTTCCAAGTTTAATAAAACGATTGCATAAAGCGCAAGGATTTGGAGTTTTGCCCTCTTTGTAAGTATTGACAAAAGGCATATAAACCTTATCTTTAAAATCCTCTTGTAAATCTAAAATATGATAAGGAATTTGTAAAAAATTGGCTACTTTTTCTACTTTTTTGATATTTTCTTCGTGGTAATTAGGTTTGCCATGAAGTTTCATATAGCAACCTATGACTTCATGTCCTGCATTTTTTAATTTGTAAGCCGTGACTGTACTATCAACTCCCCCGCTCATTGCGACTAGAATTTTCATTAAAGTTCCTTTAAAGTGTTAATTATAAAATCTAAGTCGTCAGTAATTTTATACTTTAACTCATCTCCTCGTGAAATCACTCCTTGTTTGAGTAAAGAATTTCTGACAAACTCATCAAAGCCTTGCCAAAATTCACTCCCAAACAAAAAAATAGGAACATTTTTCTTAAATTCAAGTTGTTTAAGTGTAAGAACTTCGCAAAGTTCATCAAGTGTTCCAAAGCCGCCCGGGAAAATCACAAAAGCAAGACTCTTTTCAATAAGAGCCATTTTGCGTATGGCTAAGCTCTCAAAAGTAATACCGTATTCTATAAAATCATTTAATTTTTGCTCATGAGGCAAAAGTATGTTAAAACCTACAGATTTTATAGAATTTGCATTGGCACTAAAAGCACCTTCATTGGCTGCTTGCATAATGCCACCGCCACCGCCACTGATTACGCAAAAATCATTCTCAACACATTTTTTTGCAAGAATTTTTGCTTGTTGGCAGTAAAAATCATCTTTCTCTAATCTTGCAGATCCAAAAAAAGTTATGGTTTTTTTAAAGTCTGGTATATTAGCAAATTTTTCTAAATCTTGGCTTATTTTTTTATCCATTTTGATAACCTTTGAAAATAAAATTCATTCTAGCTAAAAATTGATAATAAGTTCTTTATTTATATTAAAAGAAAAAAATATTAATTTTTATGAATGCTTGTGCTGTTGTTTCTAAGATAGATTGGACTAAGAAAGATCAAAGATTTAAACTGGGGAGAAATACATTTTTAACAAATAACTTTTAGATGAGATGTTAAAAAGGAAAAAAGAAAGAAAAGAGTATCTTAAAAATTATTTCAAGCAAAAAAATGATGAAGAAAAAAATTAAGAACAATTTATACTGAAAAAGATATAAAAGAATTTTATAGCAACCTCCGAAATGGAAGAATTTTCTAGGAAATATGATAAAATACATCCTTGTTTAATTGATGAAAAATATCCTACAATACTCTCCAATGGTTGTAAATATTTTAACAAAATTTGACGTCATTTTTAATGAGACAAAAAATTTGGTCGATTTTTGGGCGCCAGTGATGAAGATTTCGAAATTTTATGGAGTTCTTTTAGTGTAAGAAGTTATTATGCGGAAAAGAAAGAATCCCATTGGCTTTTAGAATCCATCCCTGCGATAAAACGTATATTTATTTAGATATTTATAGTCTAAGTGGTGATGAAGGCGCTGGATTTTCTTTGATAAAGATGAATTTCCTTTATAAAGGCTCAAAAGATGATATATTTATTTACTATTTTATCGATGACAAATTTGTAAAAAGTAATGAAAAAGTTAAATATTGAGAATACTAACCGAAATAAATTATTCTTAGATGCTTTAAGAAATTTATTGGAGCATTTGAAATTATAAAATTAAGATAAATTATAAAATTTATCTTAATTGCTCTAATCTTTCTTTTTTAGAGCCTATTTCTGTAATTTGCACTCCAAAATTTCCATCTACTATCACCACTTCTCCATAGGCGACTCTTTTTTCTCCAATTAAAATTTCAAGCGGATCATTAGCGAGTTGATTAAGCTCTACAACAGAACCAATATCCATAGTTAAAACATCTTTTAAAAGCATTTTTTTATTGCCTATACGAACGCGAACTGGTAAACGAACGTCCATAATAAGGTTAATATTTTTAAGCTCTTCACTAATATTAAAGTGCTTTTCATCGCCAGTTTGAGTGGTATTTTGAGAATTTGCCTCTTCGGTTTTTCCGCTTAAAACGTTGTGTAAATTTTGATCCATAACTAAAGAAATTTGTTCTTCTAGACTTTCTATTTTTACATCGAAAAAATAAAGTTTCACAAAGTCTTTAAAATCAACACTATCGGATATAAAGTCACAAGAAGAAATGCTAAATTCCATATTTGGAATTTCTTTTTGAGCACCTAAGGTGGTTGAAAAAGCTGAGATGATATTTTGTATAGCTTCTTTAGCAGCATCCATTTCGTCAGGACCTAATTGATCATTTTTTGAAATTTCTTCTTCACCCATCATCCATTCTCCGATGGCACTCATAAGAACAGAGCTAGCTAAAATTCCTATTTTTGCATTATCATTTACTTTAAAAATAGCAAAAACTAAAGGGGGTTTGAGTGTATCTTGAGATGAAACATCAAATTCTTTATATTCGCTAAATTCTGCATTTTTTCCTGTTAATCCTTCTATAGTGCTAACACATTCATTTGTAAATAATTTCAAAAAATCATTGATCATATTTCTTCATCCTCCATATTTTCAGACTCATCGTAAGCATTAGCTTTTGCTTTACGCTCTTCTTCGTATTTTTCCAAAATTTCTTTAATTTCATCTTTATCAGTGCGAACAAGTTCAACGATTTTAATCGACTTTCTAAAGCGATGCAAACCAATTTGTGCTAAAAACACATCTTTTTTATCGATGCTAACTATAGCTTTGTCATCAGCTTCTCTATCGAGTTTTAAAATATCTCCTTGTTTTAATTCTAAAAATTCATTAACGCTGATTAAAGTTTTGCCTAAAATAGCTTCATAAACAACTTCGGCACGTCCAATGAGGGTTTTAAGCTCTTTATTTCTTGATTTTTTCGCTGAAGTTTCACCCATCATGATATCACGATTTGCTAAACGGCTTAAAATACTTTCTAAATGCACAACGGGATAGCAAATATTAACCATTCCGCTTGAATTACCTATGATAATTTCCATAACAACCATGATTACAATTTCATTTTGTGATACGATTTGGACAACATTTGGGCTTGATTCTTTTGCTTCAACGCTTGGATAAATTTCAGTAACACCTGCCCAGCTTTCTTTAAGTCTTTGCATGATAATACGCAAAATAGAATCAAGCAAATTAAGCTCTATATCTGTAAGCTCCCGTGAAGCTTCATAGCTTTCACCTTGACCCCCTAAAAGCCTATCAATCATTGGAAAAGCAATACTTGGATTGATTTCTAATACACAGTTTCCATCTAAAGGCTTAATGGAAAATACGTTAAAGCTTGTAGGGCTTGGCAGAGACATTAAAAATTCCCCATAAGTCATCTGATCTACAGAGTGAAGTTTTGTTTCAACAATGCTTCTCATCATGGATGAAATTTGAGAGGCTAAATTTCTTGCAAGTTTATCATGTATACTTTTTATTGTTCTTAGCTGTTCTTTTGAAACCCTATTAGGACGCTTAAAATCATATACAATGATATTTCTTTCTTCTTTATCTTCTTTAGAATTTGAAGTTGTGGGCGCTTCTGTATCATCAACAACTTCAAGTAAAGCATCAATTTCTTCTTGAGAGAGTATTTCTGCCATTAAATGAGCCTTTCTCTAAGTTTTTTAAGAAGTTTTTTATGAATTTGAGAAATTCGACTTTCACTAATATCTAAAATTTGACTGATTTCTTTAAGACTTAATTCTTCATAATAATAAAGTTGAATGATAAGTTGATCGCGCTCTTTTAAATCTTCTAAGATTTCATGAATTTTTTCTAAAAATTCTTCTTTTTCTAGTTTTTCTAAAGTATCATCTTCATTATAAAGTTCCATTTGTTCATCTATGGGTAAAGTATAACTGATCGCATGTGCTGTGCGAACTTCTTTAATTTTTTCTATATCCAAATCAAGTTTTTTTGCCAAATATTCGTCATCGGGTTCTTCTTCATTTTCTCTGAAGTATTCATCAATTAAATTATCAATATCTTTGATAATTTTTCGGTTGTTACGACTCATAACATCCAAAGAGCGTAAAAAATCAAGCATAGAGCCATTAACCCTTTTTCTAGCAAAACCCCAAAAACTGTCATTTTGCTCTTTATCGTAGCGACGAGAGAGTTTGATCATTTCTTCTACTCCGACGCTAATAAGATCATTAACATCAATGCTAGAAGGTAAGCGTTCTTTCAAACGAAAAGCCATAGCACGAAGTGCTGGCATATAGGATAAAACTAATTGATCCTGTTCATTTTTTATCGTTTGAATATAAGCTTTAGGCGGCTTTTTTTGCATGCTTACGTCTTTCTTTTGATTCGTTTTTCTTAAGTTCTTCTCTTTCTTTGTTAAGTTTTTCTAAAATTGTATCCATTTTCTTTTCGCGAATTACAAGATCATTGATAATATTATTGCTTGTTCTTTCATATTCATTTTTATTAAAAATTCTTCCACTAATTTTTTTAATATCAATAAAGCAAATGATGGCAATATGGATGCAAACATAAAACATAAAAGTAATCAAGCAAGTAAAAACTAAAACATCAAAAGGATTATCAATGCTAGCAATGCTAAAAGATAGCCCTATAAAAAATCCACAAACTGTAAAAAATGCTACATAATTTTCTGGTCTCATTATCTCTTCTTTATTAAAATCTTTCGATAATTTTTCTAAAGAAATTTGAAAAACTTCGACTTGAAACATTATCAAGCATTTTCCGTTCCAACCTATATAAAAGCTTGGAAGCTATGGATTTTAACTCATCGCTCACATTGGTATTTTCATCTGTAAATAGGGTGCGTTTTTTTATGCTTAAACTAACATCTTTTGAGGAACTTAAATGTCCTAAAAATTCTAAATTAAGAGGATTTTTAATATTAGCATCTGCAACTTTTTTAATATTTTCAAAAACCTTTAAAGCTTCTTTTTCATTTTTTACCACATTAAATAGCATGAGTAAATTTTCTTTAGTTTTTGAAGTAGTTTTAATAGTGGCATAAGCATCTGTAATTGCAGCAGGATCAGGAACAGTAACGACAACAACTTCATCAGCCATTTCTAAAAAATTCAAGGTGTTGCCTCCAATCCCTGCTCCTGTATCTATAATGAGGAAATCAAGTTCATCTAAAATACTTGCTTGATTTAAAAATCTTTCATAAATATTTTTGTCATTGTATTTTAAAATTTCATCTCCGCTTTCGCCTGGTATAAGCCATAAATTAGGTTTTACTTCGATGAGTATATCTTCTAAAGAGCATTCTCCGCGTAAAACATGTAAAAGATTTTTATGAATACGAACATTTAAAATCACATCTAAATTCGCTAAGCCAATATCAGCATCAAATAATCCTACCTTGTAGCCATTCTTTGCTAAAACATTAGCTAAATTTGCACTGATGGTGCTTTTACCTACACCACCTTTACCACTTGTAATGGCGATAAAATGAGTATTTTGTGATTTTTTACTGCCATTTTGATTCATTAAAGTGCGAAGTTTATTGGCTTGATTATCCATTATTTTTTCCTTTATTAAAACCTTCTAGGATGCAACGAACTAAAAAGTCACTGTTTGCCACTTCTATATCATCTGGAACTTCTTGTCCAGTTGAAAAAAAGCTAAGAGGTATATTTGTTTCATAAATAAGAGAAAATATATTTCCAAACACTTTAGTTTCATCGAATTTGGTGATAATAAGAGTGTCAATATTTAAAAACGAGAAGTTTTTATAAATTTCCATTAAATCTTCATGTTTTGTATTTGCCGAAATCACTAAATTAACATCAATTTCAGCATTAGAATGCATTAAAAATTCTTTTGTTTTGGCTAGTTTGGTTTGATCGTATTGTGAATTTCCTATAGTATCAACTAAGATAATTTCACAATTATTTAAGCTTTTAATCGCTTCATCAAGATCCTTTGGCTCTATGCTATCAATGATAGGAAGTTTCATCATTTTAGCATATTGAAAAAGCTGCTCTACCGCACCAATTCTATAAGTATCAAGCGTGATAATACCCGTTTTATAACGTTTATCACCATAAGCATATCTAAAAGCTAATTTTGCTAAAGTAGTAGTTTTTCCTACGCCTGTTGGGCCAACTAACATCATAATTTTTTGCTTTTTGATATCGCTTTCAATGCGACAAGGTAAAATATTTCTCAAAAGAGAGTAAAAATATCTTTGCACCGCTTCTTTATTAGTTTTCATGGAAGCTGGCATATTTTCAATTGTTGCTTTCATGATAGCTTCTAAGTGTTTTTCAAGCATCCCACTTTCTTTGGCTTGTTTATAAATGGTTGCAAATTCTGGAGGAATGATGAGATTGTTACGGGCTTCGGCTTTTTCATCCCACATCATATCGGCTAAAAGATCAATTTTGTCATTGAGTTTATTGATTTGTTTTTCAACATGTTCTATTTTTTTATTATAATTTGGTTGAGGTGTATAATCTTCCAAAGGCGTATTAGTTACTTTAGAAATTTCACTGCTAACCTCACTCAAGCGCTCTTTAAAATCACTAAAACCCATCGAAGAATTGGGATTTATTTTACTAGGTGGAAAGTCTTGATAGTTTTTATTTTCAACTCTAGAAGCGCCTAAATTTAAACTGGCTTTTGCGTTTGAAAAATCAAGAATAACATCTTCATCTTCGCTTACGTTTGTAGTTTTGACTTTTGGTTTTTCTAAGATATCAGGATTTGAGATATTTTTTTGAATAGGTTTTTTAGGCGGTAGGCTTTTTCCCATTTTTTTAAGATGTTCGTGATAATCAGCTTCTTCAATGGCAACCATCACTTCATAAAGCGCACCACGATTAAGGGTTTTTGGGCGAATTTGTTTATTGGTGATGATGAGCGCTTTATCGCCATAGTCTTCTTTGACTTTAGGTATGATTTGATCTGTATCTTCAACGGTAAAGGTATGGATAAGTTGTCCCATTTATAATCCTTTTATATCAAGCCCAAAGGTAAAATTACGCTTATTCTTTCTTTAACCCCTGGATGGGGCACCTCACACCACGCATCCCGCTTGACTTTTCTTGAAAAATATAAAAGATCTAAATCAAGCGTTCTAGGAGCGTTTTTGAAAGTTCTTTTGCGTTTGAATTTCAACTCATAAAAAAGTAAAACTTTCAAAAAAGCTCTTGCGTGTAAATTTGTTTGTACTAGCATAACAGCATTAGTAAAATCTTTTTGCGCTTTAAATCCAAAAGCTTCATTGATGAGATAAGGTGAGGTTTCTAAAACTTTTATTCTTTTATCATCCATGAATTTTCTAAATAAAGCATCAAAACGTTTTTTTTCAGGCTCTATGTTACTTCCTAGACCCAAAACAGCAAAGTATTTAAACTCCTTTTTATCTCGGCTAAAATAAGGAAAAAAACGACTTTTTTCTAGTCGTCTTGCCCCTTTTATTTTTAGCATTACGGTTTAATTTTGAACCTGTGCTTGTGCTTGCATACTGCGCAAATTGTTAATTTGATCGCAAATTTGGATCACACCCATAAGGGCTAAATGATATCCAAAAGGACCAAAACCTATAATCGATCCAGAGCAAACTGGAGCGATTAAACTTTTTTGACGAAATTCTTCTCTGCGATAAGTGTTAGAAATATGAACTTCTACAGTTGGCAAAGCTACTGCTGCTATTGCATCACGAATCGCTACAGAAGTATGAGTGTAAGCTCCAGCATTGATAATAATCCCATCTTTGGTGCCCAAACACTCTTGAATTTTATCTACAATTTCTCCTTCAAAATTACTTTGAAAAAAGTCAAGTTCAACATTATTTTGAGATGCTGCAATTTTCATTTGTTCGTGGATATCATCCATTTTCATTGCGCCGTAGATATTGATCTCTCGTATTCCTAACATGTTGATATTTGGACCTTGAATGACCATTATTTTCATAAAATTCACCTTAAAAATTATTTTTAACTTTCTATTATAACATTTTAAAATAAATTTTTGCTACAATCATGATTTTATTTTTAAGGAAAAATTCGTGTATATTATCGGCGCAAAGTATCTTTTTTTATGTGATGAAAATTTTACTATTTTAGAAAATCAAGCTTTTGTTTTTGAGGATAAAATCTTAGAATTTGGAGAACTTGAGTATTTGTTAAAAAAATATCCTAAGGCCCAATGGATAAAAACGGATCAAAATTCCATTATTCTTCCTGCTTTTATTAATCCTCATACGCACTTAGAATTTAGCGCTAATTCTACAACTTTACATTTTGGAGAGTTTTTGACTTGGCTTAAAAGTGTGATTAAATCACGCTCCTTTTTAAGCGCTAAAGCTAAAGAAGAATTGATTTTTGAAAATATAAGAAAAATACAAAGAAGCGGAGTGGGAACTATAGGTGAAATTTCAAGCTTTGGGAGCGATTTTAATGCCTGTTTAAAAGCGAGCAAAAAGGGTATACGCGTTGTTTATTTTAATGAAATTTTAGGTACAAATGAAGATCAAATTGAAGAAAAAAAAGTTGAATTTTTACAAAGATTTGAAAATTCTTTAAAGCATAAAAGTGAATTTTTTATCCCTGCAATTTCTGTACATTCTGCTTACTCTACTCATCCAAAACTTGCTCATTTTGCGCTTAATTTGGCAAGAAAATATGATTTGTTAGTAAGCACTCATTTTTTAGAAAGTAGGGCTGAAAATAATTGGCTAAGAAAAGCACAAGGTGGATTTAAAAAATGGTTGGAAAATTTTATAGCTAATCCTAAGCCATTTTATGCGCCAAAAGATTATGTAAAGCTTTTTGAAAATGTAAAAACTCTTTTTACGCATTGTGTGTATTTAAAAGAATATGAATGGCTAGATAAAACTTATCATTCTATAACTCATTGCGCTTTCTCAAATCGTCTGTTAAGCCAAAAAAGATTTGATTTGAAAAAAGCTTTAAAGAGTGGTTTAAATGTCCATCTTGGAACAGATGGACTTAGTTCTAATATTTCTTTATCCTTGCTTGATGAAATGCGTGCGAATTTATTAATTCATCAAGGGGAAGATTTACTGAATTTAGCTTCTAAGCTTTTGCAAATGGCAACTTTATATCCTGCAAAAGCTTTAAATTTAAATGCAGGAGAATTGAAAGTCGGAAAAAATGCGGATTTTAGCGTTTTTAATCTTGGAGAATGTGAAAAAAAACAAGCGCCTTTGCAATTTATTTTAAATGCTAAAGAAGTGGAAAAATTTTTTATAAAAGGAAAAGAATGCAATTTATAAAATCGTTTTTTAAAATTCTAGGAAATGGTATTAAATTTATCAATACTTATTTTAAAACTTTTGTTTTATTGTTGATTGTGATTTGGATTTTTGCTTCAAGCCAAGGTTCAAATTCGCATTTTGCTAATTTAGAACGTATTGATTTAAAGGGTGAAATTTTTGATAGTTCTTCTGTATTAGAAAAAATCATCAACGCTAAAAATGATGATCAAATTAAAGGGGTTCTTTTTGCGATCGATTCTCCAGGAGGTGCTTTTGCTCCAAGTATGGAACTTGCTTTAGCTATAAAAGATTTAAGAGCTAAAAAACCTGTGGTGGTGTATGCAAGTGGTACTATGGCGAGCGGGAGTTATTTAGCAGGGGTAGGAGCTAATAAAATTTTGGCCAATCCTGCAAGTTTTATTGGATCGATTGGGGTGATTATGCAGGGGGCTGATATTAGTGAGTTGGCTAATAAATTAGGCATTAAAGAGCAAACCATACAAGCGGGAGAATTTAAAAGTGCAGGAACTTTTACAAGGGCTTGGAGTGGCAAAGAAAAGCAATATTTGCAAGATTTAATCAATCAAAGTTATGATTTATTTGTTAATTTTGTTTCCAAGGAAAGAAATTTAGACAAAGCTCAAAAAGATACTTGGGCTAATGCAAGAGTATTTTTAGCGCAAAAAGCTAAGGAATTAGGTTTAATTGATGATGTTAGCAACTATGAAAATGCTAAAAAAGAGCTTGAAAAACTTAGCAAGGTTCAAACGCCTATTTGGAAAGAAGAAGATAAAATCGATAAATTATTTAATCGTTTAGAGAATAAAACTTCAAGTTTGATAAGTCAAAGTTTTACTCAACTGATCTATAAAAGCAGTTTTTTTAGCGCAAGATAATTATTTTTTATTTAAATGAATTTTCATTTTATTTTTGCAAAAAGGACATTCTTTTTTGCATTTGCTCTAAATTTGAAGCGTATTCTACGGATTGCAATAAGGACAAATAACTTCTTAACTTAATATAGGATAAGAGCAATACTCTTTATCTAAAATAAAATATTTAACTTTTTCGATGATATACTTCTTAAATGGTTTTTATGAGTTTGTTAAGTTCTGCTTTGGCATTTTTCTCATCTTTAACGACTAAAATTTTTGCTTTTGACCAAAAAAAGCTTTTTGGTTGTTCAAATTTTCCCCAACGCCAATCAAATCTCGGTTTTAAAAGGACTATTGTTGGAATTTCAAGGGCTAAACTAAGGTGTGCTATAGCACTATCTATAGTGATCATGCAATCAATATCGCTTAAATTATTTAAAGTATCATTCCAATTTTTTATTTTTGTGGCTCTATTTTCTATTTTATCTGGCAATTTATAATCACCTTGCATTTGGAAAGAAATAAGCTCATATGGTGTATCTTTTAAACTATCAAGTAAAAATTCTAATTCAAAATTCCTTGTCGTTTCAGAATCTATAGCATTTGGAGTAAACCAAAAAATTCCTATTTTTTTGATTTTATCTTGTGTTCTATGATACGCTTTTATCGGGGTTTTTAGTTGGGAAAGTTCTGTTAATTTGATATCCATAAAAAAAGGTAAAGAACAAATTGGCATAGCATAATCAAAATTTTTAGGCAAACTTTTTAATACTTTTAAATTTTTAAAGCTCTTTTCGGATTGATTTAAAATTTTGATTTGACTTTTAAACATTTCATACATAGCACTTTGAGGTGCAAAAAGTACATTAGAAGCGATTTGGCAAATTTTTTCTAAACATCTAGAATACATGATGGTATCCCCATATCCTTGCTCACAGAACACAAGAATTTCTTTATTTTTAAATGCCTCTATGCCATCTTTATTGAAAGCTTGCATTGTTTTATTGTAGTGGTAGGCTGAAAAAGTTTCATTATGAGCATAAAAAAGTCGGCTTTCATAAAATTTTTTTCCTTCTTCAAAATTATCTTCTACGCCCATACGCATTAAAAGATAGGCTAAATCAAATTTATAAGTTGCATGTGAGTGCAAGCTTAAAGCTTTTTGATATGCATGATAAGCATTTTGATAGTTGGAGCTAAATTCTAAAACCTTGGCATAGTTTTGCCAAAATTGAGCGCTATGTTGGTTAAATTCTTGTAAGGATTGAAATAAAGCTAAAGATTGTTCTATTTTAAAAAGTTTAAAAAGTAAATATGCTTTTTGGGGTAAAATTTGGGTATTTAAAAATTCTTCAATTTTTGCGATTGTTATATTTTCTTTTGTTTTATTTTGCAAACGATCTTGAAAATTTGATGTATTAAAATGTGTTTTTTCTACTAACAATCCTTGTTTGATTTTTTCGTTAGTTTGTATGCAAAAAGCACAGAGCTCTTCATGAGCTTTAAGGGCTTTATTGAAATCTTTTTTAAAGTAGATTTCAGCATAACTTTTCCATAAATTTAAATTATAAAGATCTTTTTTGAGTAAATTTTGAAAGATTTTTTCTGTTTCTTCTAATTTGCCTATCATTTGAAAGAGCAAAGCTAATTCTAAATTGATTTCATCGTGTAAAGCATCATTTTTTTCCAAAAGCTTTTTAAACAGATCAAGCGCTTCTTGAAATTTGGAATTTAATATATAAGCCTTTGCAAGAAAAAGACCGTTGAAACTGGTTGCATTTTTTAAAAAAAGTTGTTTGGCATAATACAAAGCTTTATCATTTATGGATAGCTTAAAAGAACATAGCGTAGCATATGTTAAAGCATCAATATTATCAAGATATTTTTCACTTATTTTTAAACATTTTTCATAATTAGAGTTAAAATAATAATAATAAATTTGATTAAGCATAAGTTCACCTTTTAAATTTATATATTTTCTATTAAAAATAATTGATATTATAATAAAAAATAATTGATATGATTAAATTAAATTTTTATATGATTTTAATAAATAAAAACAATAGATAAATAAACTTATCTATCGCTTGAAAAGACTAAAAGGTTTTACATTTTTTTTAAAAATATTTTAATATTTTGCATCGTTTTATTTTCTTCGCTTGCAATGAGTTTAAAAATTTCTTTCATGATATGAATGATATCTGAGTTAAATTGATTTTGTTTTGTATTAAAATGAAAGAGATCTGAAAAAAAGTATTTAAAGTATATACCGCGATCATCTGAACTATTTTCAATGAATTGATTTAAAGTCAAATGGCTATCAATGAAAAATTTAAAATCTGTATAAACAAGTCTTGAGTAAAAAAAATTATTTATATTTTTTATAGAAACAATGAAGCAATTTTCATCATTTGTATCTTGATGATAAATTAATTTATCGTATTTATTTATGTAAATTAACATTAATAGTTTTCCTTAAAACATTAATTTATAAATATAATCTTAATTATTTTTAGTAATTTATCAAAAAATTATTTAATTTAGGATTAAAATACTATTAATTAGCAGAATATGTGAAATTTATAAAAATAGGAATAAATTTTTAATTTTGTAGTTTAATTTTTATTCTAGATAAAAATTATCTAGAATAAAACTCAGTATAAAATAATGTGTGCTTGTTGTGGTCCATGAACACCAAAAACAGTTATTAATTCTATATCAGCAGTTCTTGAAGGTCCAGCAATAAACAAAATATTACTTGGTAAATTCTCATGCTCTTTTTTGGTTAAATTCAAAGCCTCACTAAGACTTTTAACTATATTTTCTTTTTTAAGCAAAACAATACAAAGTTTTGGAGCCAAAGAAAGCATTCTAGGCTGTTCTTTTGATGAAAGTACTAAAGCAACACCATGAGAGCTAACTCCAACTCTTGCATGGATAATAGAAAAATCACTATGAAAAACTTCAGATCTTAAATCTTCTATATTTTTATCAAAGCAAACTTTTTCTTCAGCATTAATCTTTTCCAAATTTAAATTTAAATTTTGCGGATAGATCAGTTTTGTATAGCCATAATTCGAGACAATTTCATTGATTTTTTCTTCAAGTTTATCCTGAGTGCTTTCTTCAACGATATATCTATTATCACTCATTTTTTGCTTTAATTCGCTAAGCATATCATCTGTGGTGCGAATATGCTCTACAGGATCAATGCTTGGAGTGCGAGAAAATTCTGTTTCATGATAGTAATTTTCTAGCTTTTTTAAAATATTTGCTTTGCTTTTTGAGGAAATTTCTGCAATTTTATTCATAAATAACTCCTTGAAGTTTTTCTACTTCTTTGTATAAATCTTTTTTAATTTCTGGTAATTCTTTAAAAGTACTCCAATTTTTAATTACTGGCAAAGAATCTTTAAATTTATGCAATAAAGAATTAAAATAATGAGCCTTTGAGAAAGAAAATCTCCACAAATTTCCACTAGTAGCCAAGCTTTTAAATTTTGCAAAAGCAAAGGCTTCTGCGGCATTGTGATGAACCAAATTTGCTCCTATAGGTGGATTATCTCCTTGTCCTACTTTATCACGTCTTAATTTTCTAATAAGATCAGCTAAAGGAATTTTAACAGGACATACCTCTGAACAACGTCCGCAAAGTGAGCAAAAAGTTAAAATATCCCCTGTATGATCTATACCAAAAATATTTGGACTGATAACTTCTCCTATAGGTCCTGGATAGGTTGTTTGATAAGTGTGTCCGCCTATTTGGTCATAAACAGGACAAAAATTCATACAAGCGCCACATCTTATACATCTTAAAGCTTCATAATAGTCTTCATTGGCAAGCATATTAGTGCGGTTGTTGTTAAATAATACCACATGCACTTCTTTAGGACCGTCTAATTCTCCATTTTTTCTTGGCCCTGTAATGATATTATTGTAAGTTGGTATAAATTGTCCTGTAGCAGAAGGAGTAAGCAAGGATACCATTGTGGCCGCATCTTCAAAAGTTTCCATAACTTTTTCTATACCACAAAGTGCTATATGGATATCAGGAGCTGTGGTACACATCCTGCCATTACCTTCATTTTCTATAAGCCAAAAAGCTCCTTCTTTAGACATGGCAAAATTAACTCCACTTAAACCCAATTTTAAACCTTCAAATTCATCCCTTAAATGTTTTCTTGCTATAGCATTAAGTTTTTCTGGTTCACTTTCTAATTCAGAGTTTAATTTTTCTTTAAAGATTTTTCCTATTTCATAACGATTTCTATGGATGGCTGGAACTACGATATGGACAGGCACTTCATCGTTTAATTGCAAAATAAGTTCACCCAAATCGGTTTCAATGGCTTTCATTCCTTTGCTTTCTAAATAGTGATTTAAGCCTATCTCTTCACTGGCCATTGATTTACCTTTTAGAACTTTAGAGATATTTTTTTCTATCATGAGTTGATAAATAATCTCACAAGCATCCTCTTTTGTATCTGCCCAATGCACGATCATTCCATTAGCTGTGGCGTTTTTTTCAAATTCTAATAAACGATCTTTTAAACTCATTAAAGCATTATTTTTAGCTTGTTTGGCTTTAGATCTTAAGCCTTGCCAATTATTAAATTTAGCATCAATCACTTTAAAACGATTGGTTTGCAAAGTATGCATAGCATTAACAAGGTTTTCTTGCATTTGTTTATCGTTTAGCTTTATATGAACGATTTGCTCATGAGGCATTTTAGCATTCATAGTCTTTCTCCTTGTAAGCGTTTGATTAAAAAGTCATACAAATGGATAGGTTTGATATCAAGCCCCATTTTTTTTATGGTGCCTCCTAAATTAAGCAAACAGCCTCCATCAGCACTGACTAAATATTTTACTCCTGTATTTTGGATATCTTTAATTTTGCTTTGTGCCATAGCGTTTGAAATTTCAGGTTCTTTTATGCAAAAAGTCCCACCAAATCCACAGCATTCTTCTTCATAAGTTAAAGGCACAAGCTCAACATTTTTAAGTCTTTTGATTAAGTTTTTATTTGCATCTATACTTTTTTGAACTCTTAAAGCATGACAATTTGAATGCCAAGTTATTTTTACAGGCTCACCCTTGTCTTCATAATTTACATTTAGAACTTTATCAAGATATTGAGAAAGTTCTATCACCCTTTCGCTGAAATTTTTTACTTTTTCAAATTGGGGATCATTTTTAAATAGTTCTAGATAATCATGAGCCATCATACCAGCACAAGATCCACTTGGTACAACTATAGGATAAGGTTCATCAAAGAGATTTACATTATACATTGCAATCTCTTTACTCTCTTTAAAATAACCCGAATTAAAAGAAGGTTGAGAGCAACAAGTTTGTTTCTTTTTGAATATAACCTCAACTCCTTCTAAACGTAAAAGTTTTAAAGCATTTAAAATTGTATCTTGCATAGCTGCTGTACCTAAGCAAGTTGCATAAAAATATACTTTTTTCATTAAATTTACCTTTCAATAATTACTATTTTAAAACAACACTAGGAATGATACCTTGCAAGAAGAAAGCGATAAAACAAGTCCAAATTCCCACTAAAATAATAAAAGCTATAGAATATTTAAGAGTAAATTTGAAAAGTTCAGATTCTCTTCCTACTAATCCAACGGCTGCACAAGCTACGGCTATACTTTGAGGGCTTATCATTTTTCCAACAACTCCACCTACAGAGTTTGCTGCTAAAAATAAAACTTCATTAACTCCAAGTTTTTGAGCGGTTGCTTGCTGTAAAGTCCCAAAAAGTAAATTAGCACTTGTATCAGATCCTGTTAAGAATACTCCTATCCAGCCTATAGCAGGTGAGAAGAAGGAGAATATATCGCCTGTGTGTGCAAATGCAAGACCCAAGGTCGCACTCATACCGCTATTTTTAGAAATAAAAGCAAAAGCCACTACAAGACCTATAGTAAGGCAAGGAATAGCCATTTCTTTTAAAGTTGCCCCAAAACATTCAGCAGCATCACTTGCTTTGATTTTTAAAATAAAAATAGTTAAAAATGCTGCAAACAAAATAGCAGTTCCTGCCTGAGCTACGGTTTTTCCATTGATAAAATCTATGCCCAAATTTAAACTAACTGGCTTAAGAACGCTTGCATCAACGATAGAAGGACTAAGTATTCCTTGAGTGATATTGTTAAATGCAATAGTGATGCTAGTAAAGGCAAAAATTCCATCTTTTCCAAAAAGATTTTTAAACCAAGGTTGAGTCCAAAAAATTATACAAACTATAAGTAAGATAAATGGAGCCCAAGCTTTCAATACCGAAGAAAGGTTAAGATTATCATTGGTTTGAAAATTAGTTTCTCCATCAACGCGGTAAATATTTTTTATTTTCCAAAATTTTAAAAATAAAGTTGTAATAGCTAAAGAAGCAACAGCGGAAATAATGCTTGGAAGTTCTGCACCTAAATAGTTGGAACTAAGATATTGAGTAAGGGTAAAGCTTGCTGCTGCGACAAAAACTGCAGGAAAAGTTTCTTTAACGCCTTTGAAACCATTCATTAAAAATACAACAAAAAAAGGCACAATAAAACTAAGAGGTATGAGCATTCTACCTATCATAGCTGAAACAGATTGACTTTCAATTTTAACCAAATCGCACATTGCAATAACGGGAATTCCAACAGCCCCAAATGCTACAGGTGCAGTATTGGCTATAAGACAAAGTCCAGCTGCTTGCAATGGTTTAAAACCAAGTCCAACCAAAAGAGCTGCAGTAATAGCAATTGGTCCACCAAATCCTATTGCACCTTCTAAAAATGATCCAAAACAAAAACCGATCAAAATCACTTGCATTCTGTGATCTGGAGTGATACTCATAACGCTTTTTTTGATAACTTCAAAAGAACCTGATTTAATCGAAAGTTTGTAAAGAAAAATCGCTGCAATGATAATCCAAGCGATAGGCCACATACCATTAATAAAGCCTTGAATAAAACTTGCTCCAACCAAATTCCAAGGCATTTTATATGCAAATAAAGCCACCAAAGATGCTGCAATAACGGTTAAAAATCCAGCTTGAAAACCTTTAAGTTTGAAAAAAACCAGACAAACTAAAAAACAAAGAATTGGTAAAAATGCTATTAAAGCACTTAGCCAAATATTATTCATCGGGTCATAAATTTGTTGCCACATTTAATATTTTCTCCTTAAATTTTTTATATGCACTGTATCCATTGTATCAAATTTTTTAAAAATAGATTTGCAAGAAATTAAATAGGGGTTAAAGTTTATGAGTTATTAAAAATTTTGTGTATTTTTGTAACATATAGATTTTTTTACTTTTAATAAAATATAAACATAATAAAATGATTTTTTATATTTAAAAATATTTTTTTTAATCTTTGTATATTTTATCGTATTTATCAGTATTGCTTTTTATTAAATAATTTAAATTAATTTTTTATTTTTTATCAAAAACTAAATTAATTTAAAAATAAACCGATATAGTTAATAAATCTTTTAAAAATATTGCAATCTAAAAAGCTGATTAAAGTCAGCTTTTTAGAAAAATTATTTTAAATCCCAGTTTATAATATCTTTTCCTAAACTTTTTAAAATTTCATTAACTTTTGAAAAATGTTTGCAACCTAAAAAGCCTGTTCTAGCTAATGGACTAGGATGAGCCGCTTCTAATATAAAATGTTTTTTTATATCAATAAGATTTTTTTTAGACTTTGCAAAATTCCCCCAAAGTATAAAAATAAGTCCCGTTTTTTCTTTGCTAAGTTTAGATATAATAGCATCGCTAAATTCTTGCCAACCCCAAGTACTATGGCTTGCAGGTTTTCCAGCTTCAACACTAAGAATAGAATTTAAAAGCAAAACCCCTTGTTTTGCCCAAAAACTCAAATCTCCATCTTTTGCAGGTTGAATTTTTAAATCATTATAAAGCTCTTTATAAATATTAGCTAGGCTTGGTGGAATTCTAATTCCTTTGGGAACTGAAAAACTAAGTCCCATTGCTTGACCTTCTTGATGGTAAGGATCTTGCCCTAAAATGATTACTTTTAAATCCTTTAAAGGGGTAAGATTAAAGGCATTAAAAGTTAAATTTGCTGGTGGATAAATTGTTTTTTTATTTTCTAAGGTATGAATATATTTTTTTTTAATTTCTAAAAAATAAGGTTTTAAAAATTCTTCCTTTAAAAAATTTTTCCAATCTTCATTTATTTTAATATTGTTTAAATCAATAATTATTTCTTCCATACTATAATAATCCAAAGTTTTATATTTATAGTGAAATTATAACAAAAATTTATTTTCTATAGATATATTTTAATCTTTTTATTTAGTTTTACTTGAATAAATATTAATAATATTAACTAAATATTAACTAAAATAGGAATATACTTATCTACGAAGATTTTTAGTGTTTGCATTAAAAATACAAATTATTTATGAAAGGTCTATAATGGGAACAAGAAAAGAACACGATTTTATAGGAGAATTAGAAATTCCTGATGATGTATATTACGGAGTACAAACTTGTAGGGCTTTAGAAAATTTTAAAATGAGTGGCAGGGCTCTAAAAGAATATCCGTTTTTTGTAAAAGCTTTTGCACAAGTTAAAAAAGCAGCAGCTTTAGCTAATAAAGATTTGGGAATGGTTCCAGCTGATAGGGCTGATTATATAGTTAAAGCTTGTGATAGAATTATAAATGGTGAGTTTTTAGATCAATTTGTAGTGGATATGGTTCAAGGTGGTGCTGGAACAAGTACAAATATGAATGCTAATGAAGTGATTACTAATGTTGCTCTTGAAATGATGGGACATAAAAAAGGTGAATATCAATATCTTCATCCAAATGACAATACAAATTTTGGCCAATCAACCAACGATGCTTATCCAAGCTCTATAAAAGTTGCAGTTCATGCTAAAATGGGCGATTTGCTTAAGGCTATGGAAGTATTAAAAAATGAATTAGAAATTAAAGCAAAAGAATGGAAAGATATCTTAAAAATTGGTAGAACAGAGCTTGAAGATGCTGTTCCAACAACTTTAGGAAATACTTTTAATGCTTTTGCAAGCTATTTAAAAAGCGATATAGAAAAAATTACCAAAGCAAGAGAATCAATGACTTATTTAAATTTAGGAGCAACAGCGATCGGCACAGGAATTTGCTGTCATCCTGATTATAAAGATTTGGTTGAAAAATATTTAAGTGATATAACAGGTTCTACTTTTAGACCGGCAGAGGATTTTATAGCGGCGACTCAAGATACAGCTGATTTTGTCCATGTAAGCGGAGCTTTAAAAACTGCTGCGGTTAGACTTTCTAAAATTGCTAATGATATAAGATTAATGAATTCAGGCCCAAGATGTGGTTTGGGTGAAGTTAATTTACCTCAAATGCAACCAGGTAGTTCTATCATGCCAGGTAAGGTAAATCCTGTAATTCCTGAAGTAGTTGGAGAAGCTTGTTATGAAGTTATAGGCAATGATGTAACCATAATGCTTTGCTCAGAAAGAGGAGAATTTGAACTTAATGCGTTTGAGCCAGGAATTGCTTATGCTTTATTTAATTCTTTAGTTCTTTTAGAAAATGCAATGCTAACTTTAGCTAACAAAGCAATCAAGCATTTAACAGCTAATCCAGAAAAATGTAAAGAAACTATGTTAAATTCTGTTTGTTTAGTCACTGCTTTAAATCCTTATATAGGATATGAAAATTCAGCATCAGTTGCAAAAGAAGCTTTGCAAACTGGAAAAAACGTTGCTGATATAGTTTTAGAAAGAGGCTTGTTAACCAAAGAAAAACTAGATGAATATTTAACTCCTGAAAATATGCTAAATCCGCGTATTGAAAAATAAAAGGTTTTATTATGAGTGTGGAGTTGATTTTACAAATAGTTGTCTTTTTGGGTTCTATTTTTATAGGAATTCGTCTAGGAGGTATAGCTATAGGCTATGCAGGAGGCATAGGGGTTGTTATTTTAGGACTTGCTTTAGGCATGAAGCCAGGTAGTATTCCTTGGGATGTTATTTTAATTATTGCTGCAGCTATTGCAGCAATTTCTGCGATGCAACAAGCTGGTGGTCTTGATTATATGGTAAGATTAACCGAGAGATTTTTAAGAAAGCATCCAAAATTCATCAATTATTTAGCTCCAATTTGCGGATGGCTCTTAACTCTTTTAGCAGGAACAGGTAATGCTGTGTTTTCTTTAATGCCTGTAGTTGTTGATGTTGCAAAATCTCAAAATATCAAACCTTCAGTCCCGCTTTCTTTAATGGTGGTTGCTTCTCAAATAGGTATTACCGCATCTCCTGTTAGTGCTGCTGTTGTTTATATGAGTGGAGTTTTAGAACAATTTGGATGGAATTATCCAACACTATTGGGAATTTGGATCAGTACAACCTTTATCGCTTGTATTTTAACAGCGTTTATAGTTAGTATCATTACTCCTTTAGATCTTAATAAAAGTAAAATTTACCAAGAGCGTTTAAAAGTAGGACTTGTTAAAGATGCTAATGAGGTTTTACAAGCACAAGATAAACCAGGTGCTAAACTTTCAGTTGGAATTTTTCTAATCACAGTCTTATGCGTGGTTTTATACGCAACAGCAATTTCTAGTAATATTAGATGGATAGATCCTGTTGTTATTCCAAGAGATTCAGCTATTATGAGCTTTTTATTAACAGCAGCGACTTTGATCACTTGGTTTTGTAAAGTAGATCCAGCAAAAATTTTGAATACAAGTGTTTTTAAAAGTGGTATGACAGCTTGTGTTTGTGTTTTTGGTGTTGCTTGGCTTGGAAATACTTTTGTTTCGGGTCATACACAAGAAATCACAGATTTAGCAAGTAATTGGGTAAAACAAATTCCAGCAACACTTGCAGTGGCATTTTTCTTTGCTAGTATGCTTTTATATTCTCAAGCAGCTACAGCTAAAGCTATTGTTCCAGTGGTAATTACTTCTTTGGGTATCACTGCTGCAAATCCGAATGATTCTTATATGTTAGTGGCTTGTTTTGCTGCAGTTTCTGCACTTTTTGTTTTGCCAACTTATCCTACTTTATTGGGTGCTGTGCAAATGGATGATACAGGAACAACGAGAATAGGTAAATTTATCTTTAATCACTCTTTCTTTATACCAGGTGTGTTAGCTATTGCTATTTCGGTAGCTTTAGGCTTTGTTGCGGCTGGCTTTTTAAAGTAATCAATAATAGCCTTAGAGGCTATTATTGATTTTTTGATATAGTTTAGAATAATTTTTATTTTTTGGATTATTTTAAATGTATCGAATAATATTATTTTTTATTATATTTATTTTGAGTGCTTGCTCAACTTATCAAGATCAAAATTTATTTTATCAAAAAGAATTATTTTCTAAAAAATGCGATCAGGATTTTTTTGAAAAACAACTACAAGCGATCAATCAAGATGATGACACTATTTTTAAAGGCTTAAATACAGCGTATATTGCTAGAGATTGTAAGGATTTTAATTTAAGCAATGCTATTTTTGATCAAGTAGAAAATTCTTATAAATATGATGTTGATTTACAAAATATTGCTCACAAGAGTGTAAATTTTATTAGTTCTACATTGATAAACGATGGTGTTAATGATTATCAAGGTGCTTGGTATGAACGAACCATGGTTAATGTTTATAAGGGTTTAAATTTCATGAGTTTGAAAGATTTTTCAAATGCTAGAGTGGAATTTAATCGCGCTTTAGCAAGGCAAGATATGGCTAAAGAATATTTTGCTATTCAAATTCAGCAGATGCGAAAAAAAGCGGAAGAAGAAGAGAATTTCAAACAAAATATAGATCAAAATCTCAAAATCATTGCAAATCAATACAATAATCTTTTTAAAGAATTTCATGCGCAAAAAAACTATACAAATGCTTATGTAACTTATATTTCTTCAGTATTTTTTTTCATGGCTCATGATTATCAAAAAGCTTCTGATTTGCTTAAAGAGGTTTATGCAGCATACAATAATGATAAAGAAATACAAAGAGAATTTGAGCTTTTTGATCAATACTCCAAGGCTTTAAATCCGCAAAAATTAAAAAAACATATTTTCATCATTTATGAAAATGGTTTAAGCCCTGCATTGGATGAATTTTCACTTACTTTGCCTTTTATTTTTGATCAGCATATCGTAACAGCAAGTGTGGCTTTGCCTACTTTAAAAAAGAGAGAAGAATCCTTTGCTTATTTAAATGTTTTTGATGGTAAAAATTTAAACCAAACTGTGAGAATTTTCGATTTTGATGAGGTGGTTGCTAGCGAATTTAAAGAAGAATTGAATGCTAAAATTATGAAATCTTTAATGTCAAGCCTTTTTAAAACAGGTTTAAACATGGCTGTAGCAAAAAATGATCAAAGTGGAATTTTGACTTTTGCGACGGATATTTTTACTGCGGCGACAACGAGAAGTGATTTGAGAATTTGGAATTTTTTACCTAAAAATATTCAAATTTTAATGATCGATAATAATGGCTTTGTTAAAATTCAAGATGAAAATAATAATGCAATATATTCTAATTCTTTGAATCAAAATAAAGATATATTGATTTTAGTTAGATCTTTTAATCCAATAATCCCAAGTGAAATTTACAAAATTGAAAATTAAACAAAGTATAATAGATTAAAAAAAAGGAAATTAAGATGAGAAATTTATTTTTAGTGGCTTGTCATGCTTTTTTAGCTTTTTTTCTCGCAGCTTGTGGGGCGCCTGTTTATACTGATGGTTATGCGAGTCAAAAAAAACAAGGAGATGCTTTAACTTTAGGGCTTGATAGAGAAGATTTTGAAAAAACGGCACAAGAAATGATTGAAAGCATGTTGAAAGATCCTGCTTTTGCTAATATTTCGCAAGGTCAAAGAAAAGTGATAACTATCGGAAAAATCATTAATGATACCCCTCAAAGAATCGATACAGATAAACTTATAAGCAAAATAACTATAGCGCTTAGAAAATCAGGCAAATTTGTCCTTACTACAGCCGTTGCAGCAGGGGGTGCTAGAGATGAGATGAGTGAAGCCGTAAGAGAACTACGGGATAATGAAGAATTTAACCAAAATACTATTTCTAAAAAAGGAACTTTAGTGGCCCCTGATTTTTCATTAAGCGGAAAAATTCGTCAAGATACTG
This sequence comes from Campylobacter sp. W0014, assembly GCF_020135975.1. Taxonomy (NCBI): domain Bacteria; kingdom Pseudomonadati; phylum Campylobacterota; class Epsilonproteobacteria; order Campylobacterales; family Campylobacteraceae; genus Campylobacter; species Campylobacter sp. W0014. The sequence continues at coordinate 25,614 of NZ_JACHTR010000010.1, forward strand.
TTAAGCTTAGAAATGGCGATATACAAGCGGAATATTTTTTTCATTTAACACTTACAGATTTAAATTCAGGACTTGCTTATTGGGAAGATGAAAAAACAATCGATAAAACAGGAACAAGTAAATCAGTGACTTGGTAAAATGAAAAATTTTTTTATTTTAATAGCTTTTTTGTCTTTGCTTTGGGCTGAAAATCAAAATATTATAAAAGCTCAAAATGAAAAAAATGTGATTATTTATGATTATTCTCCTGCTGAAGATGTTAATTTTAGCAATATTCAAAGCCTAAAAACACTTCCGCATCAAAGATCTAAATTTCAAAAGATTATGCAAGGTGTTGGGACAGGTCAAACAAGAGAAGATGCTTTAAATAACGCCTTAATCGATGCCTTATCTAAACTTAAAGGTATTTCAAAGTTTAATTTAAGACAAGAAATTAAAAGTATTGACATTAAATTTTCAGCCTTAGGGCAAATTGTTCAAAATTCAAAAGATACGCTTCAAAATGTAAGTAATGGGCGTATTGATAGTTATGAGATCACTTCTGCTGAAAATAATGGCACAAGTTGGGAGGTTAAAATCTTAGCTTATAAATATCTTTATCAAAATGATCAAAAACCAAAATTAATACTTTTTGATGAAAATTATGGAAAATCGGGAGAAAATTTAACTCAAGCTTTAAATGATATTTTTTCTAATGATGCTTATTTTACTCTTTTAGAAAGAAAAAATGATTTTAAAAGCGAAGATAAACTTATCGAAAGTGCTCAAGGTTTTAGCGATGAAAGCTCTAAGTTAGGGAATGTTTTAGGCACGGATTATATTTTAGAGTATAAAATTTTAGATACATCTAAACAAAATAGCTATATTACTTATCAAAATGATAAAAAATTACAGATCAATATCTCTTTTAAACTTATATTTTATCCTACAAGAGAGTTGGTATTGTCAAAAACTTTAAGTGCGAATTTTATGCTTACTCATGATGTTCAAAAAGAGCAAAAGTATTGGGAAAATATCGCTTTAATGATGCAAAAATATATACAAAATTCTCTTTTTAACGCCAACACATCAGAGGAAAATAAGCAAGACAAAGGCAAAGATTCTACCTATAAGCTTCATGAAGGTGGCGGGGTTGATCTTGGATTTTAGTGTTGTTTTGATTTTTTAATTTGCAAACTTTTAAATTCATTAAATATTAAAGAAAAATTTTATAAAATTAAAGTTTTTCTAAACCATTAAAGCTTTTAAATCCTAATCGGTGCTTTATGGTACTTACCAAATTATAAGGAAAAGCAATGTATGCTATTATGAAACACAGCGGAAAGCAGTATAAAGTTAGCGTTAATGATGAGTTAAAGCTAGATCACTTTGAGGCTGAAAGCAAAGCTATTATCGAAGTGAATGAAGTACTTGCAATTTGCGATAAAGATATTAAGGTAGGTGCGCCTTTCGTAGCAGGTGCAAAAGTTGTTTTAGAAGTGATCAATCACGGAAAAGATAGGAAAGTTGTAATTTATAAAAAAAGACGCAGAAAAGATTCTAAACTTAAACGAGGTTTTAGAAGACAATTTACTCGCGTTATAGTTAAAGATATTAAAGCTTAAGGAGTAAAGAATGGCACACAAGAAAGGTCAAGGTTCAACTCAAAATAATCGCGATTCTATTGGTCGTCGTTTAGGTGTTAAAAAATTTGGTGGCGAATTTGTTAGAGCTGGAAATATTATCATTCGCCAAAGAGGAACTGCAACACATGCAGGTAACAATGTAGGTATGGGAAAAGATCATACTATCTTTGCTTTAATTGATGGTTTTGTTAAATTTGAAAGAAAAGATAAAGATAGAAAAAAAGTTTCTGTTTATCCTGCTTAATTTCTAGGCTTTTGCCTAGAAAAATCTTAAATTTTTATCCAAAATTTAAAATTAGATATTTTTTAAACAAATTAATTTTTAAAGATTATAAATTTCAAAAAGTACTTAAAATCAAATTTTACTATAATATTTTTAGCTTATAATATCAAGATTTTAATCTAAAATATTAATTTTTGACGATGTTAAAATTTTTTAATTATAGTAGTTTTTATATAAAATAAGCTAATGAGAGTTTTGAGCTATTGTAAAAATTATTTTGAATTTTATTTTCTTTTGATATACTTCTTTTTAAATTTTTTAAGGTTTTTTATGTTTATAGATAGTGTTAAGATTACTTTAGCTTCAGGCGATGGAGGCAAAGGTGCTGTAAGTTTTCGTCGTGAAAAGCACGTTCCATTGGGTGGTCCTGATGGTGGCGATGGCGGAAATGGTGGAGATATTATTTTTATATGCGATAACAATACTCATACCCTTGTTAATTTTAAAGGAAAAAAGGAACTTCGTGCGCAAAATGGTGCAGCGGGTATGGGGCGTAATAAAAATGGAAAAAAAGGTGAAAATTTAGAACTCATTGTTCCAGAGGGCACTCAAGTTATTGATGCACAAAGCAATGAAATTTTACTCGATTTAACCAAAGAAGGGCAAAGAGAAGTATTTTTAAAAGGCGGCAGAGGAGGACTTGGAAATACTCATTTTAAACACGCAACCAATCAACGTCCTGATTATGCACAACCTGGTATAAAAGGAGAGAGTCGTTTAGTAAGACTTGAACTTAAATTGATCGCTGATGTGGGGCTTGTGGGCTTTCCAAACGTGGGAAAATCGACTCTTATTAGTGTGGTTTCAAACGCAAAACCTGAAATTGCGAATTATGAATTTACCACATTGACGCCAAAACTTGGTCTTGTTGATGTAGATGAGTATAATTCTTTTGTGATGGCAGATATTCCTGGTATTATCGAGGGTGCAAGTGGAGGTAAAGGTTTAGGACTTGCTTTTTTAAAGCATATAGAAAGAACATCTTTTTTACTTTTTGTATTAGATCCTTTAAGAGAAATGTCTTTAAAAGAGCAATTTATAGTGCTAAGAAATGAGCTTGAAAAATTTTCTAAAGAGCTTTTTGGACGCGAATTTGGTATCATGATTTCAAAAAGCGATAGCGTGAATTTAGGTGTTGATTTTGCAAAACAGATCACAGAGAATATAGCAAATTTAAAAGATTATTTAAAAAGTATAAAAGATCCGCAAAGTTTTTTAATAGAGGTTTCAAGTCTTGAAAAAACAGGGCTTAAGGAGCTTAAATTTATGCTTTTAGAAGAGATTAAAAAGTTAAGAGAAAAACATGGAAAAACTGAAAAAAGCAACTTTTGAGAGGCATATTTTTTAGTTGTAGCTTTAATAAATTTTATTGGATATTTTTTATAACACTTAGGTCAAAAAATTGATTTTATAGTAAGGATTTATGTGCCTAGCAGTGAAAATTTTAAAGATTTTGTTTTAGATCAACTTAAACTTTGTGGAAATGAATACGCTTTTCATGCTAGAAAAATGTTTGGAGAATATTGTATTTATGTAGATAATAAACCTATATTTTTAATTTGCAATGACGTATTATATATTAAGCAATTTTATTTTTTGAAAAGAATTTTAAAAAATAATGAAAAAGATTTCCCCTTTCCTAAAGCAAAATTATGGTATATTATCGACGTTGAGAATATAGAAATTTTAAAATGGGTTGTAGAACTCTTTTTAAGCAGTGATTTAACTTTAAAGGATGAAAAATGAAAAAAATAATTTCAGCTTTTGTTGTAGTCGCAAGTACTTCTATTTTACAAGCTAAAAATTTAGAAATTTATGAAAGTCCTACTTGCATGTGTTGTGATTATTGGACGGCTTATATGAAGAAAAAAGGCTATAGTGTAAATGTGCATAAAACAGATGATTTTCTAAAAATTAAAGATCAATATGGTATCAAAAATGAATATCAAAGCTGCCATACAGGAATTATTGAAGGTTATGTTGTTGAAGGGCATGTTCCTGAAAGCGCTGTAGCTTGGCTCCTTGAAAATAAACCAAAAGACGTTATAGGAATTTCAACCCCTGGAATGCCACAAGGAAGCCCTGGAATGGAACAAGGCTACAATGAAAAATATCCCGTCATTTTAATGAAAAAAGATGGAAGTTATGAAATTTATGGCTATTTTTTAGGAGATCAAAAACTTTAATTATTTAAAAAAAAGGATAAGATTAGTTTTTTATCCTTTTAACTTCATTTTCAAGTATATGATAAGGTGTTAATCCTATAAATTTTTTATTCATTTTTCCTGACTCAAAAAAACTAATTACAGGAACTCCATAAATACCACCTATGGAATCTGAAAGATATTTGGCTGCATTTTTTTCATAAAATAAAGTTAATTGAGTTAAGCCTTTTTCTTTTGCCCAATTTTTTGCATCATCTAAATTCTTTGCATCTCCTAAAATCACAAAAACATTAAAATTATAATTTTGGATTAATTGTTGTAAAATTTTGATTTGTTCTTTACATACTCCACAATCTTTGGTAAAAAATACCAAGGCAAAATTTTCATCTTTTTGATTAAGTTTTAATGTTTTCTCAAAACCATTGTAGGAAAAATTATAATTTTTATGATCCAAGCTTTTAAAATTTTCTCCATCACTGCAAGCTATAAAAAATAAAACTGCGATTAAAGCAATGAAATAAGCTTGGACTTTAAATTTTTCCAAGGTGTTTCTCCTAAAATTCTATCTTTTATAATCCCATCTTTAATGATTATAGTTGTTGGCGTTGCAAATATGGCATATCTATCTTGCGTTATTTTAAGATCATCTTTTAAAATTTTAACCTTTTTAAAATCAATTTTTTTTGCTAAAGATTGTATAGTTTGTATATCATTGGCTGAATTGATTGCATAAATGCTAATTTTATCTGGATAATTTTGTGCAAATTCATCCAAATAAGGCAGTTCCTTTAAGCAGGAAGAGCAACCATTTTGAAAAAAAACTAATACTTTTAAAGGATTTTTATCATTGTTTAATTTAATCTCATTTCCTAAAAGATTTTTAGCTGAAATTTCTGCAGCCATTTCTCCTATTTTCGTGCTTTTTTTATGATTTTCAAAAGAACACGCATTGAGTAAAAATAGAGCTATAAAAATATATAAAAATTTCATTTTAAAGCCCCATGATGTAAGCGTATAGTTCTATCAGCAAATTTAGCTAAATCTGGATTATGGGTGATTAAGACAATGGTTTTCCCTTCATTTTTGAGTTTTTTTAGGGTTTGAAGAACGATTTCTTCATTGGCTTCATCTAAATTTCCTGTGGGTTCGTCCGCAAGTAAAATTTCAGGATTATTAATCAAAGATCTTGCAATACAAACTCTTTGTTGCTCTCCTCCGCTTAGTTGATTAGGAAGGTGATTTAAACGATGTGAAAGACCGACTTTTTCAAGCATCATTTTTGCATCTTCTTCATCAATGCAAGAGTGATAATATTGAGAAAGCATCACATTTTCTAAAGCATTTAGATAAGGGATAAGGTGAAATTGCTGAAATATAAGTCCTATTTTCTCTCTGCGTAATTGTATTTTTTGCTCTTCTTGAATTTGTTCTAAATTTTGCCCATCTAAGATATATTGACCACTGCTTGGGGCGTCCATTAAGGATAAAATATTTAAAAGTGTGGATTTGCCACTTCCTGATGGTCCCATAATGGCAAGCCATTCTCCTTGATAAACATTTAAATTAATATTATTTAAAGCCTTAACTTTGCCAAAATTTTTACTAAGATTTGTTATTTTTATTAATTCTTTCATTTTAATCACCTTTCAAATTATCACAAATATTAATTTTTAAAGCCTTTTTTATAGGTAAAAAAGCAGCAAAAAAAGCGAAAGCCAAAGAAATAATGATGGATATTAATACTGCTTTAAATCTAAAGTCAATACTGGAATTAAAAATTAAATAACCAAAAATATTAGCTAAAAATATTCCACAAAATGCCCCTATGATACTTGCTACTAAGCTTACAATAAAACACTCACTTGCAAAAAGTTTAAAAATTTCGCTCTTTTTAGCCCCTAAGGCTAAGCGCAAAGCAATTTCTTTTTTTCTAGAAAATATAATAGAGCTTAGCGTGGTATTAACACTGGTTGTGACGATGATTAAAACAATAATGACGATTAAAAACATTAAGGTTTTTATTTTTTTAAGAACTAAATTTTCACTTAAAGATACTGATGATATGGGTTTAGCGTTGATGGTGTGATCGCTAATGGCTTGAGTTTTATTCCAAACGCTTTGAAAATCACCATCGACTATAGCATTAGCATAATTAATGCCTTGAGTATCGCTTAAATTTTGAATCACATTTAAAGACGCTAAGGCTATGCTATCAAATTCATCATTGCTTGAAAATATAGCCTTTATGATTAACTTAACACTTTTTCCATTGTTTGGATTATAAATTTGCAGTTCATTTCCTACTTTAAGATCTAATTGTTTGGCTAGATTAATACCTAAAAAAACAGAATTATCACTAAAATCTCTTAAAGAAAAGCTCCCGTCTTTTATCTCTAAAAAAGGTTTAGTCAGTCTTAAGGCTTTAAAATCTGTCCCCAAAACAACCGCACTTGTGCTGCCTAAATTTAAAAATTCGTATAAAAATGGAGTTAAAGCCCTAGCTTTTAATTTCTGTTTGATTTCCTCATATTTAGTGTTAGAGATAAAATTTTCATCAATATTTTTAGAGCTTATAATGACATTTGCCCCGTAAGCTTTGAGTTCTTTAGAGAGTTTTGTATCTATGTCAAAATAGATATTCAAAAATGCTGAACAAGTCAAGGCACCTATAAAAATGGATAAAATGATGATAAAAAGTCTTTGATAAGAAAAACTAAGACTTTTAAAAATTTCATTTAGAAAAAATCTATTTTCCATAAAGCACCTCTACTGGAGAAAGATTAGAAATATTTCTTATAGGAATCAAGCAGCCAATTATAGCTATTAAGCCAGCAAAAATAAGACTTAAAGGTAAAGCGATAAAAGCAATATCGATAAAATAACCAAAAATATTAAGACTGATGATTTCTGAAACTCCTATGCCAAATACAAATCCAAAAATTGCAGCGGTAAAGGCTACAATTAAATTTTCGCTTGAAAAGATCAAATAAATTTGAAAAGTATTAGCTCCAAGGACTTTTAAAAGGCCTATTTCTTTTTTTCTGCGATGAATTTCTGAATTTATAAGGCTTGAAATAGCTATGCTTGAAATGATAATACAAATAATGCAGGTGATTGACATTAGAGATTGAATTTTTTTAACGATTAAATTTTGTGCATCGCTTATAGCATTTAGCACTTTTACATCAGATCCTGGCAGTCCATCTTTGATTTGACTAGCAATAGAACCTACATAAGCAGAACAATACCATTTATCGTATTCAACTTGATCGAGTTTTTCTTCTCCTAAGCGGCGTACTTTTTCAGAAAGTGTGGATTCTGGTATAGTAAAAGCTCTAACTTCAGCACTTGAATAAAGCCCTTGTTTGTTGAGTAGTTCTTGAGCAAGATGTAAGGGAGCGATGATTTTATTTGACATTTTAGGATTTGTATGTAATAAAATTCCTACGATTTTAACTTCTTTTGAAATATTATTTTCTCCAAAGAGTGTTATATTTTGTCCTATTTTTAGTTTGGAATTTTTAGCCAAATCTTCACCAAGCATAATTTCATTGCTATCATCTTTTGCCCATTTTCCTTCTACTTTAAGATAAGGATAAAGGGTTTGAATTCCTGTTACAAAATCATCATCATCTTTTATTTTAATCGCTTTACTAAAATAAGTTCCATATAATAAAGTTTTTATAGTCTTATCATCATTTTGAATATTGATTTTGCCATCTAAAAATGGGGCTAGAGCAGTGATGTTATTTCGCCAATAAATATCTTTAATCATATATAAATTTTTTTCTTCAAGATAGTTTTTGTTTTTTAAGGGTTCATAAATTTCATTGCCTATTTCAATGTTTAAGTTAGAGCCTTTAGGCAAAACCAGTATATTTGATCCATAACTTTTTAGTTGTTCTGTGACTTCATTGCCTATACTTAAAGTAATATTTAGCATAATACAAAGCAAAAGAGTGGCTAAAAAACAGGTAAGAAAGGCTAGAAATTTTTGAATTTTGTTTTTAAAAATAGAACTAAGGATTATTTTAGCTAACATCGCTTTTCCTTTGGATTAAAAATTTAGCTTCTGTATCCTGAATAAATTTTAAAGGATCTTTTTTAAATTCTTCATAGTTTTTTTCATTGATAAAATAATAAGTAATTCCTTTATAGCTATAAGAAAAAGGTGCTTTTATGTTAATTAGCTTATCTTTTGAAACAGGATCACTAACTTGAATTTCTTTGATTTGATTAAAATAATTAGATCCGGCAATGACATCTTTTACATCAATAATAATATTTTTACCATCATAAGTATATTTTAAAGGAATAGGATTACAACCGCCTGATTTACCTACGCTTGGTAAAAAAATACGGACATTACAAGAAATACAGATTAATTCTCCATCTTTTTTAATATAACCCATATCCCCACAAATCATACAAGCATCAAAAACAGCAACAGGAGAATCCCTATCTTCTCTTTTATTAATTAGAAAAAATCTTACAACCTTACCTTCAGCTGTTATATAGGCAAATCTATGGAGTTTATTATCCCTTAAAAGAGCTACATCAAAGATAAATTTGCCCTCAGCGTTAGGTAAAATTTCTTTAGGTTCATCTATAACCAAAGGTTTAGAACTAATCATGAAAAAATACAAAACGATACAAAAACTAACTATACAGCTTATAAAAACGCTTGAAAAATAAGAATTGATTAGATGATTTTTTGCCTTATCTTTGCGATACTTAATATCTAAAATTGCACATTTATTGATATTGTTTTGGCGAATTTTTAAACTTAAAAAAGCAAGAATAAAGATTAAAATAATATAAAGATAAATTTTAAAAGTACCAAAATAATTGCTTTTTCCAACAAAACTAACCAAAAAAGTTTCAGTATCGATGATAGAATTTCTCATCAAAGTGAGTAAAATATTAGCTAAAGCACGATCCATTTCTACAAAGATAACAATACAAAAGACAATAAAACTTGCTTTTTTATTGATTATTTTTTGCCATTTTAAAAAGAAAAAGATTAAAACACAAATAATGAAAGCTAAAAATATAAAACCTAAAGATGTAATTGTTTGACTATCCAATAAAGAATTGCTAAATATAGGCAAATCTTGATTGATGTAATAATAATTTAAAGCTATGCAAAAACTTAAAATAGCCGATAATGTTAGGTTTAAAATTTTAATTTTTTCCCAAAAATAAAATAGAAAACTTATGAGTAAAGAAGCTATAAAAATAAAATTGAAATTAAATATCAAATTATCAGTTTTTAAAAACTGTGCGGATATGAAAAACGCAAAATAGCCAAATAAAAATCCCAAAAAAACCGCTATAAAGCTTTTTATAATGTATTTTTTATCAGGATTTATAAAAGCTACTAAAATACTTAAAGGTAAAATATTTGAAATAAAATTGACGAAATATATACTCATAAATTTTTCACTTTTTTATATTGATAAGAGTTATTATTACATAAAAAACTTTAACAAGTGTAAAAAATAAATTAATTTTATAAAAAGATTTTATCTAAGATATCAAAATAAGCTAAAAATTGTTTTTAGAAATTCTTGATATAGAATTTCTAAAAATTTTTATAAATTATTTAGGTGTGCCAGTGTATTTAAATTTATAATCAACCTTAAAAGGTTCAAACCATTTACCTACACCCGTTTCTTCATCAACGTGGCGTCCAAATCCTTGTTTTTCAGGATTTGAAATATAAAAAGTGAGTTCATAATTACCCACTCCAAAACCACCTTTTTTGTCTTTTTCCATAGCGATATTGGCACCATAATGAGGACCATCATCTGCAACCATAGGCATTAAAGTTCCACGTTTAATGGCTCCAGTATCCGTATTTTTAAGTTCATAAGCTATGGTTAGATAAGGCATCCAAAATCCTTCAGGAAAGCCATTAGGATTATTTTTAATCGCATGAATATCCGCTTCTAAGTGAATATCTGCTAATGAAGCCGCAAGATCAATTCCTCTTGGTTCCATTTCGATTGGTTGAAGATAAACAGCTGCTATTTCCATCCCGTTTAATTCTTTTGGATCGCCAATTGGCACTTCACCTGCAAAAAGATTGATACTTGCAATCGCTGCTATAGTAATACTTGATAAAATTTTTTTCATTTTACTCCTTTTTTGAAATTTGTTTTGTGATTAAAATACCAATAATCAATAAAATTAAGACTATAAATTGTGGAATTAAAGTTTCATAGTAAGGATAAATTCCAAGCCATAGTATTGGTTCAAAATTCATAGGAACTAAACTAGGAAGGATGATTTTTCCTTCTATAAGTTCTGCTATACCCTTGCCTGTAAAAACAAATACCATATAAAAGATTATATAAGAGGTGATATAAAAAAATTGCTTAACAGGGATACGAATAGCTCCTGCTTTTAAAAGGAAATATAAAACAATTAAAATTAAAATTCCAAGTCCAAGTCCTCCAAATATAGCAGTTAAATCCGTGCTGGTTTTTGCATCAAAAAGTAAAGCTTGATAAAATAGAACCGTTTCAGCACCTTCTCTATAAACAGCTAAAAAAACAGTGATCCAAAGCGTTTTTGCGCTATTGTTTGAAATAGCATCAATTGCACCTTGTTTGATAAAACTAGCCCATTTTTTATTTTGTGCATTTGAAAGTAGCCAAAATCCAACATAAAATAATAAAAGAACCGCTATAAGCATCGTAATGCCTTCTATAAGTTCTCTACTTTGCCCCGCATTTTCTTTAAAAAGCCAAGAGACAGCAAAAGCTGTAATAAAGCTGAGTATGATTCCGGTAAAAAGTGCGCTATAGGCTATATTGAGGCGATTTTTATTGCCACTTTGAACAAGATAAGATACGATAGCAACAACGATAATTAAAGCTTCCAATCCTTCGCGTATAATAATTCCTAAAGCCCATATAAAAAGAGAATAAGGCGTAGAATCTTGAATTTTATCTATACCTTGTTGGATGAAATTTTCTAATTCATCAAAAGTAGCTTTAAGCTCTTTTTTATCGGCGCTATTTTTGATTAATGCAACGCTTTGAGAAAATAAACTTTCAATTTTTAATTTCAAATTGCTATCAACGGCACCTATTTTATTTTCCATTCCACTGGCTTCAAAAATATCTAAATAGGTATTTTGCAAATCATTGATAGCTGAAATATTAAAACCATCATAATTATTTAAAATTTCATTTAAGGCAAGTTTGATATCATCTCCGACTTTAGCGTAATCTTTTCCTTGATTTTTATCATTGAAACCTTTTAGTTTTAATTTTGAAAGTTCTGAATTTGGAATTTGTAAAAATGTATCAAAAAGCTGTTGTTCTATATTATCTAAACCATCTCTTAATTTTTTTTCATCAAGTTTTTTATCATGAATTTCACGTATTAAGGTTCTTAGAGCTTGTTGGAATTTTTGATCATTTCCGGCCTTGGTAAATTTATTGATTAGAATTTCAACTTTTGTATTACGATAATCATTAAATAAGGCATCGTTTAATAAATTTTTACTCTCATCATAATTTCCATTTTTAAAAGCATTTGCAGCAAGGGTAAATTTAGTCGAAATATTATCAAGAATAAATTGCAATCTTGCGTCCATAGAGGCTGCTGCTTGAAGATCAGAATTGATATCATTGGTTTTTAAGCTTGATAAATTATTTTGCATATTGGAATTATTGTTTGAGTTGGGCTTAACACCTGTAATTTGTGCGATTAAAGTTTCAGCTTCAGCTTCTCTTTTAGCATTGGCCTTTAAACTTGATTTTTCAGCCGCTGCTTTATCGTAATTAGTTTGACTAGCCTCTGCTTTTAACCTATATCCATTTTGTAAAATTGGAGCCACTTCATCTAAGTCATAATAAAGACTTTCAATGAGTGCGTTGATTTGATCTAAAGGGGCTTTTTCCTTATACATACGACGTAAATTGATGAATTTGCGTTCCATAGTGATAGCTTTCCGACCTATATTTCTACCTATAGGACCTTCCATATTTTCAAAATGTTGAAAATAAGCATCTTCGCTTAGTTTTTTTGCTTGCTCATTATCGCCTTTTTTATATAAATCTAAACTTTGTTCAAGAGTATTTTTAATAATATTTTTTTCAGCTATATAATCATCAACTTTAGCAAAAACAGTCGTTGTGGAAAAAAATAAAAAATAAAAAAGTATTATTTTAAAAATTTTCATTGTGGTTTACTCCAAATAAAATTATATTTTTATAAAAATAATATTTATTATCAATAAAAAATAATATAGTATATTACCAATAATCTTAAATAAGACTAAAAAATAATTTAAATAAATATTTTATTGCAAATTTTAAAATATTCAAAAAATTAGATATTAATTTTTCAAAAATATTTCCGATATTATTTAAATGTCTTTTATAAGACTACATCAAAACAAGGAGGATGTTATGATTTCAGATGCAACCATGAGTAATGCAAACTTATTAACAGCAGTTAATACCTCAGTATTAAAGAAATCTATGGATACAAATGAAACATTAATGAGTAAGCTTATTGAAGGTATGGAGAATGTCTCTGAAGCCTCCGCTCCACAAGCTTCTAGCTCTAGTGGTTTAGATATTTATGCTTAATATCTGACAATTTAGGATGCAAAAGTTTGTATCCTAATAAATTATTCGCAAATAATTGTTTCTTTAGTATTTTTTAGTTATAATCACGAAAATAAATTTATTGGTTTGGTTATAAATGCGCGCGATTAAAAAAATAATTTTAAGTGAAACTTTTCCTGGAATTTTACTTATATTTTTCACTCTTTTAGCTCTATTGTTTAAAAATTCTTCTTTTGGATTTTATTATACGGACATATTTCATGCAAATTTAACAATAGGTTTTGAGAATTTTAAAATCGCAAAACCTTTAGAACTTTGGATCAATGATGGATTGATCGCTATATTTTTTCTTTGTATCGGCCTTGAGTTAAAATATGAAATTTTACGCGGACAACTTAAAAATATAAAATCAGTTTCTTTACCTTTATTTGGAGCTTTAGGAGGTATGGTTTTTCCCGCTTTGATTTTTACTTTAATCAATCATTCTCATGATTTTGCTATGCAAGGTTGGGCTATCCCAACAGCCACGGATATAGCGTTTGCAGTGGGAATTTTAATGCTTTTAGGAAATAAAATTCCAACGAGTTTAAAATTATTTTTACTTTCTTTGGCGATTTTTGATGATTTAGGTGCGATTATTATTATTGCATTATTTTATACTGATCAGCTTTCATTTTTAGCTATTGTGATTTGTTTTTTATGTATTTTAGTTTTATTTATGTTAAATTACTTTCATTTTATCCATCTGTCTTTATACGTTTTAATTGGAGTGATTTTATGGGTAGCAATGCTTAAAAGCGGAGTACATGCTACTTTAGCAGGAGTGATTATAGCTTTATTTATACCTTTAGATACACCCGATAAAAAACCTTATTTGCATAAAGTTTTAAAGGATTTAAATCCTTGGGTGATTTATTTTATTTTACCTTTATTTGCTTTCGCAAACGCAGGGGTTGATATTAAAGATATGGATATAAGTATTTTATTTTCACCTGTAAGTCTTGGGATTATGTTAGGTTTATTTTTAGGAAAACAATTAGGAGTTTTTTCTTTTTGCTATCTTGCTATTAAATTAAAACTTGCAAAACTTCCTGAAAATATAAAATATTCTAAATTTTATGGAGTTTGTATTTTAACAGGTATCGGCTTTACCATGAGTTTGTTTATCGATGGTTTGGCTTATAAAAATAGTGATATTTTTGAACATGCAGATAAATTAGCTATTCTATTAGCGAGTTTCATCAGTGCTTTAATCGGCTTTATATATCTTAAGATAATCAAATGAATGGTGTATTTCAAAAATTAAAAACTCTTATTTCAAGCGAAGTTTTTGGTGGAATTTTGCTTATTATTTCTACTTTACTTGCTTTATTGATTCAAAATGGATTTTTTAGTGAGCATTATCGTAGTCTTCTTAATTTAAAAGTAGGATTTAGCGTTGGTGAATTTGAGCTTAATAAGCCTTTTTTACTTTGGGTTAATGATGGACTTATTTCGATTTTTTTCTTTGCAATAGGTCTTGAGCTTAAAAAAGAATTTTTACATGGGGATTTTAAAAATCCTAAAAATATAGTATTGCCTTTTATAGCAGCTTTAGGGGGTATATTAATCCCTGCTTTATTTTTCACTTTGGTTAATTTAGGAGATATGTATACCCTTAAAGGTTGGGCTATCCCAACAGCTACAGATACAGCTTTTGCTTTGGCTATATTGATGATGTGCGGAAAGTATATTCCATCAAGTTTGAAATTTTTTTTACTTTCTTTGGCAATTTTTGATGATGTGGGAGCTATTTTAATTATCGCAATTTTTTATACTACCAAACTTTCTATTTTTGCTTTTATCATTGCTGCAATTGTTATTTTTATAATGTTTATGCTTAATATTTTTAATATTACGCGCAAATCTTTTTATTTTATTTGTTCGTTAATTCTTTGGATCAGTGTTTTAAAAAGCGGAGTACATGCTACTTTAGCAGGGATTATCACAGCTTTTTTTATTCCTATGTCTACTAAAGAAGGTAAACCTTTTTTAGAAGATATTTATGAGAGTTTAAAATTTTGGCTCACCTTTGTTATTTTGCCTTTATTTGCTTTCGCAAACGCTGGGGTAAATTTATCAAATATAGATTTAAAAGCTATGTTTTCTGGGGTGAGTATAGGAATATTTTTTGGACTTTTTATAGGAAAGCAATTAGGGGTTTTTGTCTTTTCTTATTTTGCTATAAAATTTAAATTAGCTCATTTGCCTCAAGGATCAAATTTAAAACAACTTTATGGAGTTTGTATTTTAACAGGTATTGGCTTTACCATGAGTTTGTTTATTGATGGTTTGGCTTATGAGGTAAGCGATATATTTCATTATGCAGATAATCTTGCTATTTTGATTGCTTCATTTTGTTCTGGAATTTGGGGTTTTATTTATCTTAGATTTTTTGCAAATCGCGCTTAAAAAAGGAGAAATAAATGAGACAACTTTTTTTTATTTTTTTAGCTTTATTTTTTATTACAGGTTGTAGTTTTTATCCTAATTTTGCTTTTATGGGAAAACCAAATCATCACTATTCTAATGTAGAGTCCAAATTAAAATCCATTGCTTATGAATGGAGGAAAACTCCTTATGTTTTAGGAGGTAATACTAAAAGAGGTGCTGATTGTTCAGCATTTACGCAAAAAGCTTTATTGGAATTTAATGCAAAAATTCCAAGAACAACTGTCACTCAATTAAATTCAGGTATAAGGGTTTCTAAGTCTCGCTTAAAAGCTGGAGATTTAGTGTTTTTTAGAACAGGTAGAGGACCAAATGGTATGCACGTAGGAATTTATACAAGCAAAGGTAATTTTATCCACCTTTCTTCTAGAGGCGGAGCTAGAGAAGCTAGTTTGAGTAATTCTTATTGGAAATCACGTTATATAGGTGCTAGAAGATATATAAAATGAAAATTGGAGTTTTTGATAGCGGTATAGGAGGACTTAGTGTTTTAAAGTCTCTTTATGAAGCGAATTTTTTTGATGAAATAATTTATTATGGAGATACTGCAAGAGTTCCTTATGGCGTAAAAGATAAAGATACGATTATTAAATTTTGCCTTGAAGCTTTAGATTTTTTTAAAAAATTTCAAATTGATATGCTTATTATTGCTTGCAATACTGCAAGTGCTTATGCTTTAGATATATTGAGACAAAATGCTAATATTCCAATATATGGAGTAATAGACGCTGGAGTGGAGGCTACAAAAAAAGCATTAAAATGTAAAGATGAAAAAATTTTAGTGATCGCTACAAAGGCAACTATTCAATCACAAGAATATCAAAAACGTTTAAGTGAACAAGGTTTTACTCAAATAAAAGCCTTAGCAACTGGGCTTTTTGTCCCTATGGTTGAAGAGGGTATTTTTGAGGGGGAATTTCTACAAAGTGCTATGAAATATTATTTTGAAAAATTTCAAACTCCAGACGCTTTAATTTTAGCTTGTACCCATTTTCCTTTTTTAATGAAATCTTTGAGTGATTATTTTGGTCAAAATACAAAATTAATCCATTCAGGCGATGCTATAGTTGATTTTTTGAAAGAAAAAGAAAAATTAATTTATAAAAAAGATAAAGCACTTCTGCATTTTTATGCTTCAAGTGATGTGCAATCTTTAAAAAATACTGCTAAAATTTGGTTAAATTTACAAGGATAAATCATGATAGAATTAAAAAAACCAGCCGAAATAGAAAAACTTAGAAATGCAAATCAAATCGTCGCAAAAACTTTGGATTTTCTAGAAAAAGAAATAAAAATTGGAATGAGTTTAAAACAAATTGATCAAATGGCGGAAGAGTATATATTAAGCTTAGGTGCTAAACCTTCTTTTAAAGGACTTTATGGCTTTCCAGGTGCAATTTGCACTTCTTTAAATCAAGTTTGTATCCATGGAATTCCTGATGGTAAAATTCTCAAAGAAGGTGATATTTTGGGCATCGATGTCGGCACAATGCTTGATGGGTATTATGGCGATGCTGCTAGGACGATTGCTATTGGTAAAATTTCTTCCAAGGATGAAGCTTTGATCGCTTGTGCTAAAGATGCTTTGTATTATGCAATTGATATTATTAAAGATGGAATGCGTTTTAAGGAACTTTCGGCTGCATTGGGTGAATTTATTGCTTCAAGAGGTTTTGTTCCATTGCGTGGATATTGCGGACATGGAATAGGTCGTAAACCTCACGGAGAGCCTGAAATTTTAAATTATTTAGAAAAAGGAGCTAATGCCAAAAGCGGGCCTAAGATAAAAAATGGAATGGTTTTTTGTATAGAGCCTATGATATGTCAAAAAGATGGAACTCCAAAGCATTTTAATGGAAAATGGGATGCGGGCAGTGCTGATGAGTTAAACACTGCCCATTATGAGCATTGCATTGCAATTGTTAATGGGAGAGCAGATATTCTTTCTGCTTTATAAATTATCTAAAAAGATTTTTAAAATCCATGCTTGAGTCATACATTCCAGCGTTATCTATGCTTTGACCCATGATGATTGCATTAGCAAGATCGGCTAAAATATTTTTTATTTCATCTCTTTTATCTTGAATATAAGCTAAAACACCTTCATATCCAGCTTTTTCTAAGATTAAAAGAGGATTTGAAATTTCAAATTCAAAAAGCTTTTTGCCAACATATACATTAAAAATATTTCCAAAAAGTGCAGTTCCCATGAAAGAACAATTTTGGATAAGTTGTGAAGTGGTTGCATCTAAAGTGCGTTTTTGTAAATCATCGATTTGATCATCAAGTCTTTGAGTGATACTTTGTTCAATTTTTTTAAGGGTAAGTTCTAATACTTGCAAAGCGCCAATAAAATCATTTGCATCGTTTATTTGTGAACAAATTTGATTTGCTTTAAATTCTCCTACAGCCTCAACTTCCCCTAAATGTTTTTTTAGTATATCTAATTCATTTTTCATCTTTTGCCTTTCAAAAAAATATCGCTAAATTTTTAAAAGCAAAAAGTGTTCCTACTTTTGATCAATATTAGAATTAATCCATAGAATAATATCTGTGGTTAAAGAATTTAAATTTTTTTCAAAAGATTGATAAATGTTTGGAATATTATTTTGCCTGATATTTTCTCTATGATTAAAAAATTGATGAGCAATAATTTTATTTTCTTTAACATCGATAAGATTAACACTTACAGCAATTTGTGTATAATTTTGCTTTGAGTTGATAATTTGTTCAAAAGAATCAATTCTACTTTCAAGAATATAATCAGCATTTAACAAGCTTTTCGAGGAAATAACAGCTTTAAATATTTTAGTTTTTTCTAATTTTGATAAAAGAAAAGATCGATAAAAATTACTAGGTAAATCCGCCCAAAAATGATAAGCATAGGTATTGCTTATATTGTTTTGTGTGTAAATGATTGATTTTGAATTAAGATATAAAGGCAAAGTGGCACTTTTGATTTTTAAAATCTTAGTTGTTTTTTTTAAAGAGATATTAGAGGAAATTTCATCGTTTTTTAAAATAAACATTTGAGTTTTATCAACTTGATTATTTATAGAGCATCCATAAAAAATAAAAGTTAAAATAAATATGTATAAATATTTTTTCATTATCTTTCTCCAGGTCCTAGTTGAGGTTTTTCTTGTTTAAATAAAATATCAGAAGGGCTTCTTTGTAAATTTTTTATCAAAAGATCACTTTCTAATAATACTTTGTTTAAAAGTTCTAAATTTTGTTCAATATTTTGCTTTAAATCATCATAAGAATCTATTTTTGAATCGGCTTTTTTGGCGAAGGAATTTAAAGCAATTACTCCTTCTTTGACACTTTTTAAAATTTCATTAAAATTTTTAGCAGCAAGACTTATATTATCTGCCATTCGCCCTAGCTTAAAACTCGAATTTGTGATATTTTGACTCATTTTTTGTGAATTTTCATTTAAATGAGAGCTTATTTGGGCTAAATTATTTAAAATAAGTTCTAAATTTTTTAAATTTTTCTCACTTAAAAGCTCTTTAGTCTTGTCATCCGCTGTTTTAACTAAAGAAAAAATGTGCTCACTTTGTTTATCTATAGTGGCCAAAAAGCTTTCTTTAAATTGAATAATCGGAGGTTTATTTTTATGGTCACTAGTAAGCTCTGGACTTTCTTTACTTCCTCCTTGAAGTTGTATAAATTTAAGCCCTGTAATCCCTTGGAGTTGTAAGGTTGCATATGTATCTTGTTTTATAGGAGTATTTTTCTTTACTTTAATTAGAATTTTAACGCCTAAATTATCTCTTTCTTCTATGCTGATTTTTTCTACACTTCCTACCTCTACCCCTAAAAGTCTCACAGGCGCCTTGATACCAAGTCCTGCTACGGATTCTTGAGTATAAATTTCATAATATTTAAAACTTTCTTTTTTGGAGTATCCGCCAAGCCAAAGTATAAATGCTAAACTAGCAAAAAACAATCCAAATATAAAAATTCCTACAAAAAAATAATTGACTCTATTTTCCACTTTTACTCCATAAATTTTTTAAAAAGTTTTTCATTTTGTATTTTAAGATCTTCATAAGTCCCATAAAAACCCACTTGAGTGTTTTCTAAAATGATAAAACGATCAAGCAAGGTTTTCATACTGTCTTTATCATGGGTTACTAACACAATGCTAAGATTAAAAATTTGTTGTAATTCTAAAACAAGCTCGTCAAATTCTCGGCTGCTATGTGGATCTAAGCCCGAAGTAGGCTCATCAAGAAAAAGCAATTTGCTATCTAAGGCTAAAGCTCTTGCAATGGCTACTCTTTTTTGCATTCCTCCGCTTAGTTGGCTTGGAAACTGCTTTAAAACACTTTCATTTAATCCAACCATTTTAAGTTTCATAAGAACTAATTCTTTGATAGAATTTTCATCCAATTGAGTGTATTCTTTTAAAGGAATAGCTATATTTTCATAAACATTTAAAAAACTAAAAAGTGCGGCAAATTGAAAAACCACTCCCCATTGTTTTTGTAAATTTAAAGCATTTTTTTCACTGATATTTTTAAGCTTAAAGCCTAAAATTTCATACTCTCCTTCATCAAAGTGTTCTAAAAGCAACATTTGTTTAAGTAAAACGGATTTGCCACTCCCGCTTCCACCTAAAATGCCAAAAATTTCATTTTCTTTAACTTCAAAATTTATTTTATTGTGGATTATTTTTTGATCAAATTTGGTCGTGATATTGCTTGCTTTAATAACCATTAAATTCCAGCCATAGTTAAAATAATCGAAAATAAAGCATCAAATGCTATCACCCAAAAAATAGTACTCACAACACTTTTTGTGGTATAAATTCCTATGCTTTGTGTGGTATTTTTTACCTTAAAGCCATTAAAACAAGCAATCGCACCAATTAAAAAACCAAACATTGGAGCTTTTGCAAGACCTATGATGATATGCTTTAATTCCACTGCTTCTTTAAAACGTCTTATAAATTCTGAAAAAGAAATATCAAGGTTTATTTTTGCTACTAACATTCCACCTAAAATACTTATAGCATCGCTTAGAGCGACTATTAAGGGCATAGAAATGATCAAGGCCATAACGCGAGGAATAATGATAAAATCAAAAGATCTAAAGCCCATTGTATTCATTGCAGCGATTTCATCTGTTATTTTCATCACTCCAATTTGAGCAGTATAAGAACTCGCACTTCTTCCGGCTATTATAATAGCTGTGATTAAAGGAGCAAGTTCTCTAGTGGCTGAAATTCCTATTAAATCAACAATAAAAATATTAGCCCCAAATTGTGCTAATTGATAAGCCGCTTGATAAGCAAGAACAATTCCAATTAGCATTGCAGTTAAAATAACAATAGGCAAGGCATTAAATGCTGAGTTTTCTATATGATATAAAAAAGATACAAAGCGGAAATTTTTAGGATTTTTAAAAGACGATACAAGGGAGATAAAAAAAGCACCTATAAAATGGATAAAATCTTTTAAAATGATAAGAAAATTAACGCTAAGCATCCCTAAGGATATAAATATTTTTTTAAAATCAAATGAGTTTTGTTTAATATCGCTTTCTATTCTTTGATAATTTTTTTCGCAAAGTTCAAATAATTTTTCAAAACGAGAATTTAACCCCTGTTTTAACATAGAAATATTATTTTTTTTAAGATCAAATTCTAAAGCAAGAAAAAATCTTACTCCAGCCATATCAATTTCTTCTAAATTGCTAAAGTCAAAAATACACTGTGTAATTGAAATTTGAGATAAAAAATCGTGAGTTTTTAATCTTGCAATGCTTGTTTTATTCCAAATTCCAAAAATCAATACTTTGTCTTTTTGAAATTTGAAATTTGCAGTCATTTTATTTATCAAGAATAAAATTTAAAAGTTTAGAAACGCTAAAGCCAAAATGCTCAAATACATCTTTATCTTTTCCACTTTCTCCAAAACTTTCTATTCCATAAACTCTGTGACAAAATTTATAAAGTTCATGAGAACTTGCTGCTTCAACCCCTATAACTTCACCTTGTAAAATTCTTTTTTTATAGTCATTTTCTTGCTGATTAAAGAGTTCAAAACAAGGCATTGAAGCAACGTTACAAGTAATGTTTTGTTTCGCAAGTTCATTAGCAACATCTAAGCAAAGCGAAACTTCACTACCGCTAGAGAGTAAAGTGAATTTAGGATTTTCATTTTCCTTAAGCAAATAAGCTCCATTTTCAACATCTCCAAAAACAGGTTCACTTAGAGCTTTAAGTTTTTGGCGTGAAAGTACAAAAGCACTTGGCATTTGTTTGTTTAAAGCTATTTTCCAAGCTTTGACATTTTCAACCCCATCCGCAGGTCTAAAAGTTAAGCAATCAGGCATAGCCCTAAAAGTGCTTAATTGTTCAATAGGTTGATGAGTAGGGCCATCTTCTCCAACTCCGATACTATCGTGAGTGAAAATAAAAAAGTGCTTTATTTTCATCAAAGCAGCAATTCTAGCAGCCGGTTTTAAATATTCGCTAAAAATGAAAAAGGTTGCTGAAAAAGGTAAAAATAAACCATATCTGGCAAAGCCGTTATTTATGGCCGCCATTGCGTGTTCTCTTATGCCAAAATGTATATTTTTTCCTTCTACAAAATCTCCCATTTCATGAAGTTCTGTTTTATTTGAAGGACCCAAATCCGCACTTCCACCTAAAAAGCCTTCTAAATTTTTAGCTAAAATATTTAAAATTTCTCCATTGCTATCTCTTGTAGCAAGATCTTTACCTTTAAAATCAGGATATTGTATATTGCTAAAATCAGGCTTTAAAAGTTTTTCTAAAAGTTCTTGTTTGTTGGAATTTTTAAGTTTTTCTTTCCATTTTGCTTCTTCTAAGTCTCCAAGTTCTATGGCACTTTCAAAACGAATTTTTGCTTCTAATGGAATTTGAAAGGTTAAATTTTTATCAAAACCTATTTTTTCTTTAGCTTCCTTAATGATATCCTCGCCCAAAGGAGCACCATGGCTTTTATGGCTTCCTTCAAGTTTTCCAGCACCTTTAGCAATGGTTGTTCTTGCGATAATAAGGCTTGGTTGCTTAGAATTTTTTGCTTTTTCTAAAGCTTTGTTAATTTCTTCAAAATTGTGTCCATCGATATCTTGAACTTCAAAACCTTGAGATTTAAAACGCAAAGCAACATCTTCATTAAATGCAAGACTTACATCTCCTTCTATAGAGATATTATTGCTATCATAAATAAGTATTAAATTATCAAGTTTATGAAGTCCTGCTAAAGAACAAGCTTCATAAGAAATTCCTTCTTGCAAGTCTCCATCGCCACAAAGACAATAGATTTTATGATCGATTAGATCTTCTCCAAGCATTTTTTGAGCTTTTTTAGCAGCCATAGCAAATCCAACAGCATTAGCTACACCTTGTCCTAAAGGACCTGTTGCGATTTCAATACCTGCTGTTGTGATCTCTGGATGGCCAGGGGTTTTAGAATGAAGTTGTCTAAAATTTTTTAAATCATCTAAACTTAAATCATAGCCGCTTAAATGTAAAAAACTATAGATTAAAGCACTTGCGTGACCACCCGAAAAAACTAATCTGTCGCGGTTTAGCCAGTTTGGATTTTTAGGATTATGTTTTAAATGATAGCTTAAAACAGTTAAAATATCAGCTAAACCTAAAGGTGCGCCTGGGTGACCAGAATTTGCCTTTTGGATCATATCCGCGCTTAAAAATCTTAAAGTATCTGCTTGAATTTTTAAAAATTTTGTATCCATTTTTAGCCTTTATAAATATTGTATCATAAGATTTTCGATCATTTTTGATATTTTTTTATCTAAATTAATCAAATCATTTTTGCAATTTTGTATCAAATCATTTTTGCAATTTATGGCTTCTTGAAGTCCTAATAAATTCACAAAAGAATTTTTATGCGTATCGTGATTAGCAGGTTTTCCACTTTGTTCTTCACTCATGGTTGTATCGATAATGTCATCATTGATTTGAAAGATTAAACCTAATTTTAAACCAATGTCATAAATTTTTTCACTTTCTTTTTCGTCTAATTCGCAAATTTCACAACCCATTTTTAAAGATGCAGCTATGAGTTTTGCGGTTTTATGAATATGTAAGAATTTGAGTTCATCTAAATTGAGTTTTTTATCTTCAAAATAACAATCAATCGCCTGACCTATAATCATTCCATTAATACCCGCATTATAGGCTAAAGTGCGGATTAAATTGATTTTGATCTTTTCTTTTAAATTTAAATTACTTAACAATAAAAAAGCTTCGGTATTTAAAGCATCTCCAACTAAAATAGCCGTGGTTTCGTCATAGCTTTTATGCAGAGTAGGTGTACCTCGTCTAAAATCAGCATTATCCATAGCAGGTAAATCATCATGAATGAGAGAATAAGTATGGATAAATTCTAAAGCCAAAGCTGCATCTAAAGCGTTTGAAATGAGTTGAGATGCTTTACACTCAACAATACCTAAGAGCAATTGTGCGCGAAAGTGCTTTCCACCAGCTTTTAACATTGCTTGTAAAGCTTCATTGAAAAAAGGATGAAAGCTTTTTATATAAGGCAATTTTTCATTTAAATGCTTGATAAAAAGTTCTTTCACTTTTTAAGCCTAATAAAAAATTGAAAATTTCCATCTCCACCTGCATTGATATTTCCGATTAAACCATCATCAAAATTATGTAAAGGCAATTTAGAGCTTTTTCTTTGAATTAAGATACTAAAATCATTTCCATTAGCAAGTATAGTTTGTAAATTTTTAAAATCTTTTAAGATGATATTATTAACGCGTAAAATTTTATCACCCACCATAAATCCAGCTAAATCAGCCTTAGATTTTGGATCAACTTTTGTCACGATTAAGGATGCATTAACACTTAAGCCCAAATTACTTCTAAAATTGGTTGTTTTTGGTTTTGGTTTAGCATTTGGAAGATTAAATTTGCTAATATCTTTAGCAAAAACTTGAGTTGAAATATTTAAATCAACATTGTCTCTTAAAACTTGAAAATAAAGAGTGCTACTAGGATCGGCAAACAGAATTTTTTCGTTTAATTTTCTTAAATCTTTCACAGGCTCACCATCGACACTAATGACTTCATCGTTGATCAAAAATTGACCATTTTTGCGCACTTTATTAACATAAATTTTGTTTTCTCGCTCTACAAAATCAACCCCAATATCACCCCAATAAACATCATTGTATTTCATAAAGTGTTTTAAATATCTATTGCCTATAAAAGCACCATTATTTAGCGCAATGCCAAGCATTTCACAACATGGAGTTCCTAAAAGTCCAATTTTTGTGTTAAAATCAAGTTGATCTCTTTCATTGATATCTTGAGCTAAGTATTTAATATGGCCTATATAAGGTTTATCCCGATCCCAAATTCCAACCCAGTCATTACGAGTTAATTTTTCTTCATCTCCCATAGGAGTTGGAATGAGTGAAAAATCTGTTCTTACGAGATAAAGATTTAAAAAAGGATCGTATTTTACGTATTTATTTAATTTTGCATTAGGTTGTTTTAAAACAGCAAGTAAATTTTCACTCAAAGCAAAAGCAGGCATTCCTTCGTAATTAAACATACTTGCCTTATTTCTTTCATAACCTGCGGCAAAATCTTCAAAAGTAGGGCGTTCTATAGCTTGCCCAATTACTAAAAATGCAATTATACAAAATAAAAATCTCATAATCTTCCAAAGCCTCCTAAAATATCACTACTCATGCTGTTGCGATTTTGTGCTACCATAGCTAAAACATCATTGATAGCAGATATTAACAAAATTTGCATCGATTCTTTATCTTCAAGTAAAGAATCATCAATACTTACATCGATAATTTCACCTTTACCATTTGCACTGACTTTGACAAGTCCTGCTCCGCTTTTTGCGCTAAATTCTTTACTAGCAAGTTCTAATTCTATGTTTTTTGCTTTTTCTTGAACCTGATTTAAAAGTTCGCCCATTTTAGAAAAGTCTATATTATCAAACATCAATTTATCCTTAAAATTTCATTTACAACCAATTTATCGCTAAAAGGATATTTTACCCCTTTAATTTCTTGAGTTTCTTCATCCCCTTTTCCTAAGATCACTACTAAATCATCTTTTTCTTTAAGTTCCAAAGCTTTTTTTATGGCTTCTTTTCTATTTTCAATCATCAAAGCTTTTTTTGGTTCTTTAAAACCGCTTGCGATTTCTTCGATTATAGTTTTTGGATCCTCATTGCGTGGATTATCGCTTGTAATGATAGCAGTTTTTGCAAAATGTTCTACAACTTTACCCATTAAAGGTCTCTTGGTGTGATCTCTATTGCCTCCTGCGCCAAAAACTACAATTAATTTTTTATTTTTAAGAGCATCAAGAACTTTTTCTATGCCATCAGGCGTATGAGCAAAATCAACGATAACTCCATCAGCAACTTGTTCCACTCGTCCACAAACCCCTCCAAAGTGATTGATCGCTTTTTCTAAGTCATCCAAATTTGGCTTAACAAGTTCATTCACACAAGCACTTGCAGCAAGAAGATTGTAAAGATTAAAAAGTCCTAACATAGGGGATTCTATATGAAAGGTTGTATTTTTAATCATAGCAACCGCATTGATGCCATTTTCTAAAGAATAGGCTTTAATTTGATACAAAGAAGGATTTTCTATGCTGTAAGTAAAAGCATTTTTTACATTAAATTTAATTGCTAAGGCGTCCTTGTTGATAAATTTCAAGCTTTCATCGGTAAAAAAAAGTTCTTTGGCTTGTTTATAATTTTCAAAATTTTGGTGAAAATCTAAATGATCTTGAGTGATATTGGTAAAAATTTTTGCTGCAAATTTTAAACCCTCGATTCTCTTTTGCACTAAAGCGTGCGAGCTTACTTCCATAACGAAAAATTCACATCCTTTTTGCGTAGCGATTTTTAGATACTCTAATGTTTTTAAAATCGCTGATGTTGTAAGGGATTTTTCATCGATTTGTTCATCATTTATGAAAGCACCTCGGGTTCCACAAAGACCGCATTTATATCCTAAATCAAGCAATATAGAATAAATTGCCGCTGCAGTGGTTGTTTTTCCATTTGTTCCTGTGATGCCGATAATTTTAATATTTTCATCGATATTGAGTATTTTTTTGCATTCTTTAACATCAATAATCTTGCATTCTTTTTTTAAAGCTTCGTTTTCAAATTGTTTGTTTTGCTCAGTTTTTAGAAAAAAACAACCTCTTTCACACTCTAAGGTATTATCTGTAATAAATGTATTTTCAAGCTTTATTTTCACTTTTAAATCCTATAAGTTTTTCTTGGATTTTTATAAATCTTTCATTGGCCCAAAAATGAGATATAACGCTTTCGATGTAATTTAAAGTCATATCTTTATAGCCGTGTTCAAGAAGTTTTTCTAAAAAATCTAAAAAATCATCACGATTATCAATCACTAATTTTGCACTCTGTATAATATTTTCAAAACTTTTTTCAAAGCCAATTTGTTCTTCACTTTTTAAAAAATCTTGATAATTTAGAGCATAGCCATCTTCTAATTCGTCTTTATTTTGAGATCTTTCTTCGTGTTGAGTTTCTATTGTTTTTAAAATTTCTTCAAAATCTTTATCAATTTTTTCTATGGTGTAGTGTTCTAAATAAAATTCAAAAAGCAAAATTGACTCTTTTGGAAATTTTAAAGCTAAATCACAAAGCAAAATAAAATTAAACAAACGCTTATTTTTACGTTTTTCATAGGCTAGAGAAAAATATATTTTTGCGGTTTTAAAATCTTTTTTTAGAAAATGTTCAATACCGAGTTTTTTATAGTTTTGCAAATTCTTCTGCTCCGCCATTTAAATTTATGATGGTAATTTCTGGATGAATATCGATTTTAAGTTGTCTTTCAAGTCCATATTTTAGGGTTGTTCCACTTGATGCACAACCTTTGCAAGCACCGATTAAATGTACATAAACCACTCCATTTTTAATCCCTAAAAATTCAAGCCCACCTCCATCGCGTTCTAACATAGGAATGCTTTTTTCTAAGCTTGATTTTACAGGATTTATAAGTTCTTCATCACTAAAAGGCATCATTAAATCAATCCTTAAAAAAATTTCTATACTTTAGCGTGATTATATCTAAAAAAAATTATTTTCTAGAATTTAGGGAATTTAAAATATTTTCCTTAAGCTTATATATATCTTCAAGTTTTTCTATATTTTGACTTGTTCCATCTGGGAAAGTAACAAATTTTTTAGAATTATTAAAATATAATCTACAAATCCACTTTGTAACTTTATTTTGATATAAAATACTAAAGTAGCTCAAAGTATCTTTATAAGTTATATCATCGAGATTAATATCTGTCTCTGCAAGAATTGATTTAACTATGTAAAAACTTTGCAATTCTTCTTCCGTGGTGACAATTTCTTTAGTGCTATCAATTTCTTCTTCATCTTCGTCATCATTTACAGCTTGGAGATTATTTTTTATATTTGTAATTTTATCGTAAGCTAAATCATTGATAATTTCTTTAAAAGATTTTTTAATATAGTTTCTAAATTCTTCTAATACAGCATTTGTCATTCTTTTTTCTGTGATTTGCTTGGCAAAAAAGCTTGTAAATTCATCACTAGGATTTTCAATTTCATTTTTAAAAATATCTTGTATATTTCTATAATATTTTTTTTCCATAGCTATATTTAAAATTTCATCTAAATTTAAATCAGTACAAATAAAGCGTTTTAAATCTTTAATATCCCTAGGCTTAAATTTTTCAAGGTTGATAACCAAAAAGGGTGTTTTATCCATTAAATTTTGTTGCTCAATATCTGTAAAAAATCTATATTCAATACCATTGGTAAGAATTGCAAATTTGATGTTTGGATTAGTATTAAAGTAACGAACGAGTTGATTATTATGATTGTCTAAATTTTCTGTATGATTTTTTGCTTCTATTAAAATGAAAGGCTTTCCATCTTTAAAAATGGCATAATCGACTTTCTCTCCTTTTTTTATACCTATATCTGCAGTATATTCTGGTACAACAATACTCGGATTAAATACGTCATATCCTAATGCTTTAAGAAATGGCATTATAAAAGTCATTTTTGTCGCTTCTTCTGTATTTACAAGAGCTTTTCTTTCTCCAATGGTTTCAATAATAGAGTTAATTTGATTTTCAAAATCCATTTTTTTCCTTTCAAATTAAATTTATAGTCAATTATTAAAATTATATAAAATTTTTTTTATATTTTTATTAATTTTTCC
Organism: Campylobacter sp. W0014; assembly: GCF_020135975.1. Classification (NCBI taxonomy): domain Bacteria; kingdom Pseudomonadati; phylum Campylobacterota; class Epsilonproteobacteria; order Campylobacterales; family Campylobacteraceae; genus Campylobacter; species Campylobacter sp. W0014. Next base: position 54,001 of record NZ_JACHTR010000010.1, read on the forward strand.
CTTTATTAAAAAGGTTCTTCATTGTATTCTTGCGTGGAATTGATATTTAATTCTTTTGCATCAAATTTTTTAAGAGAAAAAATTTTATTTAAGCTTTTAAATAATTGCTCTAGCTTTATTTCATCTTTTTCATTTTTTAAAAGCAATAAATATTCTTTTAAAAAACATAAACACTCTTCTTGTGTTAAATTTTTGTTTAAAATTTGAGAATTTTTATCGATTAAGGCAAAAAGTTGTTTTTTTAAAGCTAAAACAGAATTGATTGTATCGATGTGATTTAAAAAAGCTAAATTGATTTTGCAAATGCCAAATAAAAATTCATTTTGATTTAAATTTTTAAGGATATTTTTTTGTTCAAATTCTCTTATATCGCTATCTTCATAGCCTTTTTTTTCTAGAATTTTTTCTAATAAAATTTTATGTTTAAAACAAACACTATCGCTAATTTGTTTAAAAAGTTCGTGTATATTGGAATTATTTTTTAAAAAGTTGAGAATTTCAAGTTCTGTAATGTGTGTTTTTGTGTTTGGAATTTCTAAAGGAGCGGAATTTAAATTTTTATAAGATCTGAAATTTTTGGTTAAAACGATTAGTTTTTCCTCCACACCTAAAAGTTTAGAAACGAGTTGCGTATAAGAATTAGCAATCAAAGGCTCAAGAGCGAAAGTGTATTTTTGCACGCTCTCTAAAGCTTTTTGTTTATCAAGTGCTGAATCAAGTGTAAAATCTGCTATGATACGTCTGATATAAAATTCCCCAAGCTCCATACCTTTTTCAAGTATATCATAAAGTTTTGTATTTTGATTATTAGCGACTAATTCCGCAGGATCTTTTCCGCCTTCTAAAAGAGCGACTTTGCCATCGATTTTATGAGTGCTAAGTAAAAAAGCTGATCTAGTGGCCGCTCTTAATCCTGCTTCATCGTTATCAAAACAAAGTATCACTTTAGCTTCATATCGACGGATTAAAGGTAAATGATGTTCGGTTAGTGCGGTGCCAAGAACGGCTACTGCATTGTTAAAACCTGCTTTATGAAAAGCAATCGCATCCATATAACCTTCACAGATGATCATCTCTTTTTTTGCATTGATGGCATCTTTAGCTAAATGAAAAGCGTAAAAAATTCTACTTTTATCAAAAAGCATATTTTGGGGAGAATTGACATATTTGGCCATTACGTTTGGATTAATAGTTCTTCCACCAAAGCCTACAAGTGTATTTTTTTGATCATAAATTGGAAAAGTGATACGCCATATAAAACTCGCATAAATTTCACCTTTTTCATCTTTCTTTAAGGCTCCAACCGCTAAAGCATCCTCGATGGATATATTTTCATTTCGCAATAATCTCACGCTTTCTTCGCTTGATTTTGCAAAACCTAATTCAAATTTAGCAATGTCTTTATCGTCTAATTTTCTTGAGTAAAGATAGTCTAAAATTTCTTTATGATGAGAAAGATTATTTTTAAAATAAGCATTTAATTTAGGTAAGATATTTTTTAGATCTTTCTTGCTTTCATTTTTTTCTTTAGTATAACTTAGAGTAAAATTGCAAAGGCTGGCGACTTTTTCTACTGCATCAGAAAAATTTAATTTTTCATAGTCCATTACAAATTTAAAAGCATCTCCTCCTGCTTTACACGCAAAACAATGATAAAAACCTTTTTGAGCATTAATATGCATAGAAGGATTTTTATCTGCATGAAATGGACACACGCAAACAAAGCTAGAGCCTTGTTTTTTTACTTCAATGTAATTTTCAATAATATCAACAATATTAAGTCTTTGGGATAAATTTTCTATACTTTCTTTAGATATCATTTTAAAAACCTTAAATAAAATTATACAAAGATTTAGCTATAATTTGGCATAAAATTTTAAAGAGAGTTTATGGATTTTTTCTTTGTGGAATATAGAGATCCTCTGGTGGGGCTTATTATTTTAACTGTTTTGATTTTTGTGGTTTCTGTGGCTAATCATGCTTGGAAATTGTTTGCAAATAAAGATAAAGAACAAAAGCTTGAAAAATTCATTAAGAAATTTGAAATAGATAATATTCACAAAGATTTATTAAGAAATGAAAGATTGAGTTTTGGAAATTTAAGCTTTTTAGCGGATATTTTTACAAAAAGTGGGGAATTTGAAAAGGCCACTCAAATTTATTTGATCGCACTTGAAAAAAGCAAGGATAAAAATGAACAAGAATTTATTTTTATCGCTTTGGCAAATATTTATTTTAAAGCAGGATTTTTAGAGCGCGCTAAAGAAGTTTTGCTTCAAGCTTTAAAACTTCGTCCAAGAAATATAGAGGCTTTAAAACTTCTTAAAATTGTGTATTTAAAATTAAAAGCTTATAAAGAAAATTTAGAAATTTTAGAGTGTTTATTTGAACTTGGAGAAGAAGTAGAGAAAGAACAAGAATTTATAAAAGCTTTAAATTTATATGCTTCAAATTTAAACAATGAAGAAAAAAAACAAAAATTATTAGAATTAAAAACATCAAACAATCCTATGCTAGGGCGTTTTATTTTTGAAAAATATTCTTTATTTTTGGGGCAAAATTTTAACGATATTTGCGATTTACTTTATAAGCAAGATCAAGTTTTTAATTTGGAAAATCAAGAGTTTTTGGAATTTTTTTATGCTTTAGGCTATATTAACAAAGATCAAATTCCAAGTCATTTTGTTTTTAAAAATTCAAATTTAAAAATGTTAAAAATTTTACGTGAAAATTCTTTTAAAGCAAGGCTTGAATTTTCTTATCGTTGTTCAGAATGCAAAAATATAATGCCTTTGTTTTTTTATCATTGTCCTATGTGTTATGAATTTAATACTTGCAAGATTATTTGCGAAGTGAAAAATGATGAAATGTGTTGAAATTTATACCGATGGCTCTTGTCTTAATAATCCAGGTTTTGGAGGGTGGGCGTATATAGTGCGTTATAAAGGGCATCAAAAAGAAGGCTTTGGATCGGAAAAAAATACTACTAATAATCGTATGGAATTAATGGCTATTATTGAAGCTTTAAAAATTTTAAAAGAGCCTTGTGAAGTCAAACTTTTTACTGATTCAAATTTGATGGTTCAAAGTATTAATGAATGGCTTGATGATTGGATTAAAAAGGATTTTAAAGGTAAAAAAAATGTAGATTTGTGGAAAGAATATTTAAAAGTATCAAAATCGCATCAAATTCAAGCTTTTTGGATCAAAGCGCACAACGGGCATGAGGAAAATGAAAGATGTGATATTTTAGCAAGAGAGGCGGCTTTAAAATTGCAAAAGGAAAATCAATGAAAAATATTGAGCTTTTAGAACAAAATTTAGGTTATCAATTTAAAGATAAAAATCTTCTCACACAAGCACTGACTCACAAAAGTTGTAAAAAATCTTATAATAATGAGCGTTTGGAATTTTTAGGGGATGCGGTGCTTGATTTGATCGTAGGAGAGTATTTATTTCATAAATTTGGAAAAGACGCTGAAGGAGATTTGTCAAAATTAAGAGCCGCTTTAGTGAATGAAAAATCCTTTGCAAAAATCGCTGATAGTTTAAATTTGGGTGATTTTATTTTTATGAGTGTATCTGAAGAAAATAATGGAGGAAGACAAAAGCCTTCCATTCTTTCTGATGCCCTAGAAGCAATCATAGGATCCATTCATTTAGAATCAGGCTTTGAATATGCAAGAAATATTGCTTTAAAACTCATAGAAAATAATTTTCCAAAAATTGATGCAAAAAATTTAATCAAAGATTATAAAACAAGATTGCAAGAAATCACTCAAGGCACCATAGGAAAAACTCCAGAATATGAAACACTGCGTGCTTTTGGGCCCGATCATTTAAAACAATTTGAAATTGCTTTAAAGCTAGAGGGTAAGGAAATTGCAAGAGCTATTGCAAAAAGCAAAAAAGAAGCACAACAAATGGCGGCAAAAATTGCACTTGAAAAATTGGAAAATTTATCATGAATACCTTTGGCACAAGATTAAAATTTACAAGTTTTGGAGAATCTCACGGAGTAGCTGTGGGTTGTGTGATAGATGGGATGCCTGCTGGGGTAAAATTTGATGAGGAATTTTTACAAAATGAACTTGATAAACGCAAAGGTGGGAATCAATTTTCAACCCCAAGAAAAGAAAGCGATAAAGCACAAGTTTTAAGCGGAGTTTTTGAGGGATACACCACAGGACATCCTATTGCCATAGTTGTTTTTAATGAAAATGCACGCTCTAAAGATTATGATGATTTTAAAGATGTATTTCGCCCTGCACACGCTGATTTTACTTATTTTCATAAATATGGCTTAAGAGATTATAGAGGTGGTGGAAGATCAAGCGCTAGAGAAAGTGTTGCTAGAGTAGCTGGAGGTGCTGTATGTGCGATGCTTTTGAATGAATTTGATATTTGTGTTCAAAGTGGAGTTTTTGGAGTAGGGAGGTTAAAATCAAATTTAAATGAGGATCAATTTGATTTTAAATGGGCGCAAGAAAGTGAGATTTTTTGTCTTGATCCTAGTTTAGAAAATGATTTTAAAGTTGAAATTTTAAATGCAAAAAAATCTAAAGATAGTGTAGGTGCAGCGGTTTTTACAAGAGTAACTGGGATGATGAAAGGATTTGGAGAAGTTCTTTATGATAAATTAGATTCTAAACTTGCTCATGCTTTAATGGGGATTAATGCTGTTAAGGCAGTAGAAATTGGTGAGGGGATTAATTCAAGCAAAATGTATGGATCTGAAAATAATGATATTTTAAAGGATAATAAATTCTTAAGCAATCATAGCGGGGGTATTTTAGGTGGAATTTCAAATGGAGAGGATCTTATTTTAAAAACTTATTTTAAACCCACTCCTTCTATTTTTAGAGAACAAGAAAGTATGGATAAATTTGGAAATAATGTGAAATTAGAATTAAAAGGCAGGCACGATCCTTGCGTTGGCATACGCGGAAGTGTTGTGGTTAATGCTATGGTGCGTTTGGTTTTAGCTGATTGTTTGCTTTTAAATGCGAGTTCTAATTTGAATAATTTGAAAAAAATTTATAGTCTAAAATAAAAAAAGCCCGTTTTGAAACGGGCTTTTATAGCAATATTTTGAAAAGATTCAATCACTATATCGTTCTTTTTTGAAATTAGTTTATACTAACTGATAAAAAATTTGCTAATTTGTGTTTTATTTTTAAAAGCTGAGGTGATAAATTTTTGGTTTTTAAATTCTAATTCATAGCTAGTATTTATATCGCATTTAGTGTAAGTTAAAGCAATTTTTAAAGCAAGTTCTATATCTTCATTGCTTGCGTTTGCACTAAGCAAAGAATAAGCCCCTATTAAATTTCCTATGCCTATAACTTCATATTTTGGAGTTTTTAAATTTCTTAAAAGTTCATTTTCTAATTCATTACGCCCTATGATCATTTTAGCACCCATAGGCAATCTTAAATGACGTCCGTATTTTAAAAGTTGTGCGTCATTAACTTGCATATCTTTATCAAATTGTATAAAATCGCGAATTTTTTTAGCAAAACTATCAAGGGTTAATAAACATCCTCCTCCTGGGCTTTCAAAATCTTCAAGTCCAAATTGTGCAGCCAGTTCAAGTTGTCTTTTGCGACTTCTTCCACTAATGCCTTCTAGTTTTTCTCTATTTACCCAACCTTCTCTTTCAGGCTTTGTTAGAGGTAAATTTTTTGCACACATAGGACGCAAGATAAGATCTTCTTCATCAAGGGCTAATTTTTTAACCTTAGCCATAGCGTCATTTCTTTGACTCATAGGGCGTTGTCCTAAGACTTCTCCGGTGATGATAAAACTTGCATTTTCTTCTTTTAGCATAGCAAGAGCAGTTTTAAACATAAAAGCATGGCAATCTATGCAAGGATTAAAATGCTTGCCATAGCCATATTGTGGATTAAAAAGAACTTCTTGCAAATAAGAATTTCTTACATCGATCATTTCAAAATCTGCACCCACCATAGCCGCTCTTTTTTTCATGATCTCACTTTTATCGCTTGTACTTCCAAAACCTATATTAATATTTAGAGCTTTTACTTCTATACCTTGAGAAGTGATGAGCTTCATTGCTAACATACTATCAAGGCCACCACTAAAAAGGGCTAATGCTTTCATTGTATTCCTTATTACATTCTTTATTATATAAAATCTTTTTCTTTTTTGTCGATATCAAATTTATAATTATATCAAAACTAGCTTATAATATTAAGGGCTTTAATCATGAGAAAAATATTTTTTATTTTTATACTTTTGAGTGTGGTATATGCTAAAAATTCTTGCCCTGATTATAAAGAAAGATTAAAAAAATGCAATGCTTTGCCAACGCAGCATCAAAGAAAAATGTGCCGTTTAAGTTTATTTGCATCTTGTAAATAGTGTTAATTTGCAAATTTAAAGGATGATTTATGGATAAATTAACAATGAATAGCTTCAATACCTTATCAAACAATCAAAACGTTACAAATCGTAAAGAAATTTTAGAATTAAAGTCTGAAGAAAAGGATAAAGTTAAAGTTAATGATCTTTCAGACCATAATAATTTTGGCAAGAAAATTATTTTTGAAGATAAAGAAGGTGAGTTGATATCTTTAAGTTTAAGCGAAGAAAATTATAAAAGTTTGCAAAATCATTTTGGTTCTTATACCAATTATATAGCTAGAGATGATGGAACTATAAGGTTAAACGGAGAAGCAAATGAATTTATTTCCAATTGGTTTGAAAATGCGAAGAATGAATTTTTCAGTGTTAAATCTACCCAAGATGAAAAAAATAACACTCGCATCAATTTTCATCAAAATACTTTGCATGAAAGTATGCAAAATTTAGGTTTAAAACATAATAGTTTGACATCTGATGATATGAGTATAGAGAAAAAATTAAATTTTTTAATAGATAAAGATGCTAATAAAGATGGAAATATCGATGAAAATGATGTTAAAGAACCGAGCTTAAGAGAAGTTTTAAGTGATTTAAAACAAGGTTTGGGTGGAGTAAATGCTATGCAAAGTGTTGATCCACAAAAAATTCAAAAAAAAGATGATGATAAAGCTAAAATCAAAGAAAAAGAAAATGATGATGAAGATTTACTTCAAAAAGCACAAGAGAAAGGTTTAAGCTTTTTAAGCGCTGATGAGCAGGCTAAACTTAAAGCCAGTAATCCAAAAGAATTTGAAGAACTTCAAGATAAATCTTTAGATAAATTAACTAAGAATTTAAACAAAGATTTGATAGGGCAAATCAATGATAATGAAGCTATATTTCTCGATAAAAGAGTTTAGATTAAATAATTTTGGTGAGTTTTATCCTTTTAAACTATACACTATAGGAAGTATAATTCTTAAATCATTTTTATAGTAAGGGAAATTTATTGAAGCTTTGCGAATGCTTTCTAAAGCATTTTTATCTAAGAGGGAGTATCCAGAACTTTGGATTATTTTTAACTCTGCTAAAGTTTTATTTTCTTTCCATAAAAATTCTACCTTAACAACCCCTTGCATACCCATTTTTTGAGCTTGTCTAGGATAATTTTGGGCTTTTTGGATTGCTTTTTGAATTTCTTCAAGAAGTGGATGTTTATCTTTACCTTGTATAAGTTGAGTGATTTGAGGAGAAGGATTTTTAGCTATTTGATTTGTTGTCGGCTTTGATTCGGTTGTAATTGGTTTTTGTTCTATTTTTTTGATTTTTTTTGTATCTTTTTTTATGGGTTTTGGTTGAATTTTATTGATTTTGGGCGCGGTTTTTTCTATGATTTTATTTTCTTGTGTGGGTGCTGGATTGATTTGGGTAAATTGCTTCATAGATAAGGTGAAAATTTCTTCATTTTTAAATTTTACTTTAAAAAAATCCGCAGAATTAAAGATTAAAAAAAATACAGGTAAAAAGATCAAAAAAGATAGATAAAAGGCTTGATATTTGTGATTTAAAAATAAGTTTTTCACTTATTTTTCTCCGTTATAATTTGGAAATTTTCATGTCCTTTATTTTTTAATAGATCGATAATTTGCACAAAACTTTCAAATTTAGCATTTTTATCGCTTTTTAGTTCCACGATAGTTTTTTGATTGAGCTGAGATATAACCTCTTTTATTTGCTCTAAATTTGCTGTTTTATCATCTAGGTAGAAAACATTTTTCTCATCGATGCCAATAAGAAGTTTTTTTTCATGATCGCTAAGACTCATAGAACTTTCGGTTTTTGGGAGATTGATTTGGATTTTACCTTGAACGATAAAGGTTGAAATGCTAAGAACGATAGCGAGTAAAACAAGCATAATATCTATAAATGGGACAATGTTTAATCCCTCATTTTTTGGTAATTTAATCATTTTGGTTTGCCTTATAAGTACTACTTAGAAGAGAAATTTTACGCAATAGCACATTATAAGCGATAAGGGTTGGAATGGCAACTAAAAGACCTAAAGCTGTAGCTTTAAGGGCTAGAGAAAGTCCTATAACTATAGATTTTACGTCTATATTTCCAGCTAAGCCCATTTCATAAAAAGTAACCATGATCCCAACAACAGTCCCTAAAAGTCCAATATATGGAGCATTAGAATAAATAATATATATGGCGGTTAAATTTTCACTGATCGCATTATCAAATT
>NZ_JACHTR010000011.1:0-53072 GCF_020135975.1 Campylobacter sp. W0014
AAATTATAAGTCAAATATCTCCCCACAAATATAGACAAAAAACTCAGTCACAGTGTAAATTTATTATTTTGGAGAATTAAAAAATTATGTTAAAATATTTTTTGTAAAAACAATCAAGGATTAAAAATGCAAAAAAAATCTTTTTTGAAAATCAATGGCATTCTACCCTTTTTGTTTGTGGCTTTTATCAATGCTTTTGTTGATTTAGGACATAAAATTATTATCCAAAACACTATTTATAAAATTTATGAAGAAGATACTCAACTTTTATTAACAGCCATTGTTAATGCGCTTATATTACTTCCTTTTATTTTAATGCTTTCTCCCTCGGGATTTTTAGCGGATAAATATCCTAAAAACTGGATTATGAAAATTTCAGCTGGTTTTAGTGTGATTTTAACCATTATTATTTGTGCTTGTTATTATAATGGAGCTTTTTGGACAGCTTTTGTTTTTACCTTTATTTTAGGAATTCAAGCAGCGCTTTATTCCCCTAGTAAATACGGCTTTATAAAAGAACTGGTAGGAAAAGATTTTCTTGCTATGGGAAATGGTGCGGTTAATGCTGTTAGCATAGTTGCTATTTTGGCTGGAATGGCTGTATTTTCATTGAGTTTTGAAAATCTATATCAGCCTACAAGCGGCAACTATCCTTCGGATATTTTAAAACAAGTAGCTCCTTTGGGATTTGTGCTTATAATTTTTTCATTAGTGGAATTTTATCTAGCTTGTCGCTTACCGGAATTAAAAACTGAGGATAAAGAATTAAAATTCAATAAAAAAGAATACCTTAGTGCCCAATTATTGATTAAAAATTTAAAGCTTATTTTTAAAAATAAAACCATTTGGTTATGTATCGTTGGAATTTCTATATTTTGGGCTATTTCTCAACTTTATCTTGTTACTTTTCCTGTTTTTAGTAAAAATGAACTTTTAATCGATAATACCTTTTTTGTGCAAATTTCTTTAGGATTTTCTGGTATAGGTGTGATTTTAGGCTCTTTAATGGCTGGAAAATTTTCTAGAAATTATATAGAATTAGGACTCATTCCTTTGGGCGCAATAGGTGTTTTTGTTATCACCTTATGCATCCCCTATTTTACAAATTTGATCACTTATAGCTTTTTATTCTTTTTATTTGGCTTTTGTGGAGCAATGTTTATCATACCTTTAAATTCACTTATACAATTTCACGCCAAAGAAAATGAACTTGGAAAAATTCTAGCTGGAAATAATTTTATACAAAATATAACCATGTTAGCTTTTCTTATTTTGGCTACTTTATTTGCAAATTTAAAACTTGACGTGATCTATCTTTTTTATTTTATCATGCTTGTTGCACTTTTAGGCGCACTTTATGTTATATATAAACTCCCATTTTCACTCATAAGAATTCTTTTAAATATTGCATTTTTAGGAAGATATCGTTTGCTTGTGGAAGGATTTGAAAATATCCCTGAAAAAGGAGGCGCCCTACTTTTAGGTAATCATGTCTCTTTTATAGATTGGGCTATTGTTCAAATGGCTATACCAAGAAAAGTTTATTTTGTGATGGAAAGAAGCATTTATTCTAAATGGTATATTAAATTCTTTTTGGATAAATTTGGCGTAATCCCTGTTTCAAGTGGAGGAAGTAAAGCTAGTTTAGAACTTATCGCAGAATATATCAAAAATGGCAATCTTGTTTGCTTATTTCCTGAAGGTGTATTATCAAGACATGGGCAATTAAACGAATTTAGAGCCGGATTTGAACATGCTTGCTCTCACTTAGAAGAAAGTGATGGAATCATCCTACCTTTTTATATAAGAGGACTTTGGGGGAGCTCTTTTTCTAGAAGTGATGAAGAATTTTCCGCTAGAAATAAAACTTTAAGTAAAAGAAATATAGCCATAGCCTTTGGTAAAGCAATGTCTTTGCATTCAAAAAAAGATGAAGTTAAGGCTAAGGTTTTTGAGCTTTCTTTTATGGCTTGGAAATCTCAATGTGAAGCTATGCATACTATCGCTAGATTATGGGTTGATAATGCAAAAAGAAATCTTAATAATATAGCTATTATAGATACTATAGCCGGTGCGATCACTTATAGAAAAATGCTTAGTCTTAGTTTGATTTTAAGTGCTTTCATAAAAGAAAATACTCAAAAATTAAACATCCAAACTCAAAGAGGAAGCTACGCACCTAAAGAAGAATGCGTAGGTGTTTTACTTCCCGCATCCTTTGCAAGTTCTTTAGTCAATATTTCAGTGTTAATTGCTCAAAAAGTTGTTGTCAATCTTAATTTTACAGCTGGAGAAAAGGCTTTAAAAGCTGCCGTAGAAAACGCACAAATTTCACAAATTTATACCTCAAGAAAATTCTTAGAAAAATTAGAAAATAAAGGCTTAAAATTAAATTTTGATGAAAATATTCATTTAGTTTTTATGGAAGATATTGTGGATAATTTCAAAAAACAAAAAGCTAAAATCTTAAGAACAATGCTAATGGTAAGTATTTTGCCATCTTGTATTTTAAAAGCTATATTCACTCCTTCTAAAAACAATCTCGCCATAGCGGCTATACTTTTTAGTAGCGGTAGCGAAGGCGCACCAAAAGGTATCATGCTTAATAATAGAAATATTTTAAGCAATATTGCTCAAATTTCTGATGTTTTATGCACAAGAAATAGTGATGTTATACTTTCTTCTCTACCACCTTTTCATGCTTTTGGCTTAACTGTTACGACATTTTTACCTTTACTTGAAGGGATTAAAAGTGTCACCTTTGCAGATCCAACCGATGCTCTAGGTGTAGCTAAAGTCATAGCTAAAAACAATGTAACCATCATGTGTGGAACATCTACATTTTTAGGAATTTATGCAAGAAATAAAAAATTAGATGCTTTAATGTTTGAAAGTTTAAGAATTGTAGTTTCAGGAGCTGAAAAACTCAAAAACGAAGTTAGAAGTGCTTTTGAAATGAAATTTAAAAAAACTATTTTCGAAGGATATGGAGCTACTGAAACCACGCCTGTAGCAAGTGTAAATCTTCCAAATCGTTTTGATGCGAATTATTGGATCATACATCGTGCAAATAAAGAAGGAAGTGTGGGTATGCCTTTACCAGGAACAGCGATTAGAATCGTCGATCCAAATACTTATGAAAACCTTAAAACAAATGAAGACGGACTCATACTCATAGGTGGTCATCAAGTTATGGTGGGCTATCTTAACAATAAAGAAAAAACCGATGAAGTGATTAAGGAAATTGATGGCATTAGGTGGTACAATACAGGCGATAAAGGGCATCTTGATGAAGAGGGCTTCTTGTATATTGTTGATCGCTATTCTCGTTTTGCAAAAATCGGTGGCGAAATGATTTCTCTTGGAACTTTAGAAGAAGAAATAGCTAAATTTATAAATACTGATGTGGTTAAATTCTGTGCCGTAGCTTTAGAAGATGAAAAAAAAGGAGAGCAAATCACTTTACTTATTGAATGTGATGATGAATTTTTTGAAGGAATTTGCGAAGCGATTAAAAATTCTAACATGCCTGCTATCTTTAAACCAAGTCGCTATTTTAAAGTAGAAAAAATTCCTCTGCTTGGTTCTGGAAAAGTAGATCTAAAAGGAGCTAAAGAATTAGCAAAAAATTTGATTTAAAAAAATATAAAAAGAGATTTATCACTCTCTTTTTATATTTTCTATATATTCTTTAAGTTCATTTTCTTTTAATTCTTGAAGTTTTTCACCCAATGCTTTTCCAAAAAATCCAATATTTATAAGATCTTGCGTGACAATTTTACTCTCAAATTTATTTTCATAAAGTTTAAGTTTTTTAGCCTGCTTTACCCTTTTTTCATTCCAAAGCCCTAACCACTCCTTTAAAGGCATATCAAAAGCGATCTTTGCTAATTCAAAATCATTTACATTGTTCAAATAAAAAGCTTGATTTGCTTTTTTTAAATATTCTTTTTTTAGTTTAGCTTTTTTAAAAAATACTTCTTTATCTAACTTAAAAAAATTAAGATACAAATATAAAAATAAAGCCTCATCTTTAATAATCTTTCTAGCTTCTTTAAGCAAATTTTGAAATTCTAAACTTTTAAAATCACTTTCAAAGTTAAAAATTTCTTTTTCCAAATGAAGTTCTTGTAAGTATTTGTATCCAACTTCAAGTTTTAAACTTTTAAAAAATTTATAAAGCTCAGTGTTGATTCTGTCTTTACTAAGATCTTTAATATCCATATTTCGCATTAAATTTAAAGTTTCATTGGCTATTGTAAAATCAAATCTTGAAGCAAAAACAATGGCTCTTAAAATTCTCAAGCTATCTTCTTGAAAACTTTGCTCATCAATGTGTCTTAAAATGCCATCTTTTAAATCTTGCAAGCCATTATAAAAATCTAAAAATTCTCCGCTAAAAATATTGATCATCAAAGCATTTATAGTAAAATCTCGTCTTTTTGCACCTAATTTTTCATCATTGCAAATTTTTACTTCAAAGCCTGTATGTCCATAGGATATTTTATTTTCTGTTCTAGCGAGTGCTAAATCAAAATTTTTAAATTTATACACAAAAAAACTTTTACCAAAACCTTTTGCACCTAATTTTTGCATAATAGCATCAAATTGTTTTACGTCGATGTCGTAAATTTCGATATCGTAATCAAAAAGCTCTAAACCCAAAAGTATATCCCTGACACTACCACCTACTAAATAAGCTCTTTGGGTGTAAGGTTTTAAAAAATTTGCAATAAAAACTAAATCGGAGTTATTTTTTAAGTCGATCTTCGATATTTGCAAGTAAAAACTCTAAAAAATTAGTTGTAAGATTAAGTCTTGATTCTAAATCCTCTTTTTTAACACTATTTAAACCCTCAAAAAGAACTAAAATTCGCTCTCTGAGATTGCTAAAAAATATCTCTTCATTAAAGCTTTGAGGTTCTTGGGAAATAAAATGAGAGTTTTCCTCTAAAGCATACGATAAATTTTCATTTTCTTTGCTTTGCATTGGAATTTCAATTTCTTGCTCTTTTATTGTAATAATTTCATCTTGCAAATCTTGAGAAATCTCTTCTACGATGGGTTCTTCATTTTTTTCATTAGTTTTTACAATATCTTCTTCTTGCTGCTTTAAAATTTCACTTTGTCTTCTTTGCTCTTCCATGATAGAGCTAACTTCGCTAATTGTCTTTTTTGCTAAATCTTCTAAATTCATATTTTTACCAACCATCTTTTAAATTCATTGATTTCAGTATCGCTTTTCATATTAATAAAAAAATCAAGCATTTGAGCATTTAAATCTTTGTGTTTAGATCTAAATCCACTAAGCCTACGAACAGCATCAATAGCATTTTGATTACTAGGATCCTTTTTTAAAATATTTTTATAAATTTCTAAAGCTTCTTCCTTAAGCCCTTGTGCTTCATAAATAGACGCTTCAGTAATCGTATTTTTCATCAATTTTTCCTAGTAGTTTTTTATTTATTTTAGCAAAAAGCAATTTAACCTAGCCTTTAATCAAACATAATGCCAATTGCTAAAATAATAATACACAAAGCACTTATTTTATTTAATTTATTTAAATGTTTATTCATAAAAATTTTAAAAAAACTTCCACCTAAAGCATATAAATTTAATGAACAAAATTCGATCAATAAAATCATGCTAGTTAAAAACAGTACGCTAGTATGAAATTTTAAAAATGAAGGTAATATCGATAAAATAAAAATCCAAGTTTTTGGATTTGTAATCGAAGTAGTAAAACCTTGAAAAGCTAAAGAAAATTTAGCCTTTTTGGTGATTTTTGTTTCATGAATTTTGGCATGAGATTTAATCAAATTAAAAGCCACATAAAAAAGATACAAGGCTCCAAATATTTTAAAAATTTTAAATAAATTGGCATGTTGAGAAATAAAATTGGCACCAAAAGCACAGCAAATAACAACAATTGCCAGACCAAATAATTCCCCAAACATCATCCATAAAACATTTTTATAACCCAAAGAAAGGCTTAGAGAAAAGGCAAGGTTCATGCATAAACCTGGGAGCAAGGAAACACTCGCAAAAGTAAAGATAAATAACAAATAATCCATTTTATTGTTTTGTTTTAGAATCAAAAAGTTTTTCTATGTATTTACTTCTTTCATCTTTCAAACTAGAATTCATTTCTTGTTTGATTTCTTGTTTGATTTCTTTTTGTATTTCGATTTTGCTATTTTCATCGCTAAAATATAAATGGTCTATTCCAAAAATAACACCTATAATAATCAATAAAGGGATTAAAAATATCATTTTTTCACCTTTTTTAAATTTTATTAAAAATACTACCGTAATATTTTATATTTTCAGCTTTTTCATTTTTTTCTATTGTTTCTATCGCACCACTATCTATAGCTTTTTGCATATCTTCATCCAAATCCTGATAAGAAAAAACCATATTGATACTGATTATATTTGGTAATTGCTCTAGCATTTTATAAGAATTTAATTCATCTTCTAATTTTTCACTTTCAATTACAACTATAATCTTTTCATTTTCACAAAGCTCTACTGAACAAAAAGGAATTTCGGAAATAGTTTTTTTTAAATCATCTACATATTCTTCTTTTGCTGTAATTAAAACACTAGAAAGATTATTCATCAATACTCCTAAACATTATAGTATCCCCAAAACCTGAAATGATAAAATCTTTATTATTTAAAAAAATAATAAATTCACTCATCAAATTTTCATTATTAAAAGTTTTAATAGTTTTAAAATCATCCGTGTTAAAAACTTCGCTAATTCCAGCTTCATTATCGCTATAAACTGCTAATTTTCCATTAGGGCTCAAAGCGCAAGCATAAATTAAAAAATCTTTTTGTAAAAATCTTTGCTCTTCGTTTTTTATAATCCCTACACGCCTATCCGTTCCACAACTTAAAATAACATTATTTTTAAAATCTACTTGATAAATATTATCCTTATGTATTTTATCATAGTTTTTTAGTATTTTCCAATTTTTCAAATCAAAAAACTTAACTTCTCCGCTCTCAAAACCCGCAACTAGTTTATTTTTGTCTTCGCTTAACATCACATCATTAAGACTAGAATAAGAAAAATTAAAATTTTTTATATGATTTAAATTTTTATCAATCAATTCTATTTCAGAACCAATGGAGATTAAAAGGTAAGTATCCTCATCGATAAAAAACGCTTTTATTATACTACTTTCTTCAAGTTTTTTTTGTTTGTAAACTCTCTTTATAAAAACTTAAATTTTTAGAGCCAAAATCACCCTCGCTGAGTATTAAAAGTTTATTTTTAAAAATATCAATATTATAAATTTTGGCAAATTCATCGCCATAATAATTTTTAATTTTTGGAAAAGATAAAAGCTCTTTCAAACTTTTATCTTTGATATTGTATAGTAAAATTTCACCTTTATCAGTGCCTATATATAAGTTTTGCTTATCAAGTTTTAAAGATATTATATTTGAATTTATTTTTAACTCATAAGCATAAGACAAAACACAAAAAAGGTTCAAAATAAAAAGAAAATTTTTCATTTTATTTTTTTATTTTACACCCTCATTAATCACATCGAACAAATTTGAATGACTTTTCAATTTTTCATTTTTAAATTCAGGTTTAAAACTATTACCCACTAAAGGCTTAGCATCGCTTTGTGGCACATGACATTGAGTACAATTAAAACGCGCATCGCTAATGTTATCTTTAGTGCTTTTATTGTGTCTAAAATCATAATAATGAGTTGCTGGAAGTGGAGTTGCACCTACATCTTTAGCGATAGATTTATCATGACAACTTAAGCAAGTATTATTATCCTTTGTAATAGGAAGCATATCCGCAATCGCATGTGGGATAAGAGGTGGAGCATTTTCATAAGATCTTTCAAAACGAGTCGATTCCCCAGGCTGCAAATTGGTATAATTTGCTTCCACTAAGGAAACTTTATTTTCATTTTCCAAACTTGCTTTTCTAAGTCCAATTTGCTCAGAACTCAATCCATTATTAACTCCGCATGCAACCAAAAAAAGAGTTGCTGCAGCTGAAAGTAAAATAATTTTCTTTTTCATCAATTTTTCCTTAAATCAAAAATATTAAAATTTAAAGCATTATCATTACAAACTTCTATACATCTACCGCATCTTATACATTCCCCCGAAGTTACTTTCGCATCTTCTTTTCCAATCATCCATAAAACTTGTTTTTCTGGGCAAATTTCAACACAATGATAACATTTCGTACAATTTTGACTTTTATGCTGAATTTTTAGCAAAGCAAAACGAGAGATGAAAGCATAAAAAGCACCCAAAGGGCAAATATGAGAACAAATCGCTCTAGAGCTTAAAAAAGTATCTATGCAAAAAATTACAAAAGCGATAAATATCCAAGAAGTAGTACCAAAAATAATTCCTCTATGTACAATCCCTATATAAGAAAAACTTTCAAATATAGGCAAAGACAATACAAAAGAAAGAATTAAAACCAAAAATAAAACATAATAGCGAAATTTTTTATTTAAAATTAAAAATTTACTATTCTTAAATCCAAATTTAGAACGAATAAAAGCAGCAAAATCTGTGATTAAATTTATAGGACACACCCAAGAACAAAAAGCCCTGCCTAAAAAAATTCCATAAAGAATTGCAATGATTATAGCGCCAAATAATGCAGTCAAATCAACACTCAAACTTGCTAAAAAGATTTGCAAAATGGCAAAAGGATCACTTAAGGGTATAGTACTAAAAAGTTTAGAAGAACTCAAATCCCCTTTTAGAATAAAATCCGTTGCCTTAAAACTAAAAAGAGATAAAATTCCTATTTGAACTATGCGTCTAGCAATCAAATATTTCATAAATTATCTCCTTCATTAAGATAATCTTGTGCTTTTTTAGCATCAAAATGTTTAGAAGAATTAGCATTTTTTAAACGTTTTTCATCATCTTTATCCCAACCCTTTACATAATGACTTGAATCTTTTCCTAAGATAAATTCACGCGGCAATACACGGATAGAAGGTGTTTGAGTAACACAAACTTTTTCACAAATACCACAACCTACGCAAACATCATTATCAACAACAGGGATTAAAAAGGCATGTTTTGCTGTCCTTTCGTTTCTTTTATATTCTAATTTTAAAGCCTTATCGATTAAAGGACAAGCCCTTTGACAAGCATCACATTGCAAACCCCAAAAAGCAATACAAGCTGAAGAATCCACAACTGCAACACCCATTTTTAAAGACTCTATCCCTTGATCTAAATGTTTTTTATCTAAGGCATCCGTTGGACATTCCTTTATACAAGGAATGTCCTCACAAAGATGACAAGGAATTTCTCTAGCTTTAAAAAAAGGTGTGCCAGTCTTTGGTTCATCTAATAAATCAGCAAGTTTTAAGGTATCCCAAGGACAGGCTTTAACACAAAGTCCACAACGGATACATTTGCTTAAAAATCTTTCTTTATTTTCAGCTCCAGGTGGAAGTAAATAAAAATCATCCTTAGCTTTTAATTTTATATTAGCTAAAAATCCTCCAGCTGTGCAAAGACAAGCGCCCTTAAAAATAAAGCTAAAAAACTCTCTTCGTCCCTTCATTTTTATTAACCCTTAGATTAAGCCTTGTAAATTTTTACCGCACATTTTTTATAATCGGTTTGTTTTGAAAGTGGGCAAGTAGCATCTAAAGTAACTTTATTAATGTACACATTTTCATCAAACCAAGGAACATATACAAGACCTACTGGTGGTTTATTTCTTCCTCTCATATCAACTCTTGCTTTTACTTTACCACGACGAGACTCTATCCAAACCAAATCATCTTGTTTTAAGCCTAATTTTTCTCCATCTTTTTCACTCATATAGCAAAGTGCTTCTGGAACTGCTCTGTAAAGCTCTGGAACACGCATAGTCATCGTTCCACTATGCCAATGCTCTAAAACTCTACCTGTTGCCAACCAGAATGGATATTCTTTATCTGGTCTTTCTGGGGCTTTCATAAATGGTCTAAAGAAAATTTTTGCTTTATTTTTAATACTATGTGGTTTTTCATCAATTGGAGCTTTTAAATCACCGTTTGCCAACATTTTATCAAATCCACCATAGAAAGCAAAATCAGAATTTGGAGAAGCTTTTTTAGCATAGTAATCAAATTTGGTATTAAATCTCCATTGAGTTTCTTTGCCATTAACAACTGGCCATCTTAAACCTCTTACTTTATGGTAAGTATCAAATTCAGCCAAATCATGTCCATGACCTAAACCAAATTTTCTATACTCTTCCCAAAGATATTTTTGAACAAAGAAGCCATAACCTTTAAATTCTTTTCCATCGCTGCCTTCGATTTTTCTTTCATCCCCATTAGCATCGGTATTATCAAAACCTTTAGCGATTGGATCGTTTGTTTTAAAGCTTCTTGCTTCTTTATTGGCAAATAATACATCAAATAAGGTATTATCTTCGTTATATCCCATAGCTTTTGCTTCTTCTAAGACGCTTGGTAAAGTGAGTTTATCATCAACTTTTTGCTCTTTCCAAACTTCTTTAAGTTTAAATCTTTTTGCAAATTCAAAAATTTGCCAAGTATCACTCATAGCAGCACCTACTGGTAAAACTTGTTGTCTCCAATGTTGAGTTCTTCTTTCAGCATTTCCATAAGCACCCCATTTTTCATAAATCATAGCACTTGGTAAAATAAGATCGGCTACTTTTGCTGAAATTCCTGGATAACAATCACTCACAACGATGAAATTATCCATATCTCTAGCGGCTTTGATCCAGTGATTTGCATTAGCAGTATTTTGCCATGGATTATTTACTTGAACCCAAATAAATTTAATTTTACCATCCTCTAAATCCCTCATAATTCCAACAAAAGGAGAGCCTGGTTTTGGATTGATTGTTTTAGCTGGAACTTTCCATATTTTTTCTGAAATTTCTCTATGTTTTGGATTTGCCACAACCATATCAGCAGGCAAACGATGCGAAAAAGTTCCTACTTCTCTTGCTGTTCCACAAGCACTTGGTTGTCCAGTTAAAGAAAAGGCTCCAGAACCTGGTTTTGCTTGTTTTCCAAGTAATAAATGCACCATATAAGCTTGTTCATTAACCCAAGAACCACGAGTGTGTTGATTAAAGCCCATGGTCCAAAAACTTACTATCTTACGATTTTTTTCTATGTATAGTTTTGCTAATTGTTCAAGTTTTTTCTTAAAGTCTTCCAAAGATTCATTATCATCACCTTTAGCAACTTTTGCTGTATATTCAAGTGTATAAGGAGCTAAACCTTTTTTAAATTCTTCAAAAGAGATTTCCCAGTTTTTATCCGCTACACCTTGGTGTTTCATATGGAATTTATCACCTTTTTTCATTCCAAGATACGCTAAAGAAGTTGCCTCTTCTTCATCTAAAGTGATTACATTTTCTTTTTCCACTGTATCTTTTTCACTAGCTTTAAATTTAGGGTGATTTGGATTATTTCTCATACCATAACCAATATCAGCATAGCCTGTTGCAAAAACACAATGTTTGTTGATAAATTCTTTATCCATTGCTTCTGGATGATTATAAACAATTTCTCTTGCGATATAGTTCCATATTGCTAAATCTGTATTTGGCTTAAAAATAATTTCTATATCAGCAATATTTGAGGTTCTATTTGAATAGGTACTTAAATTAACAACCTTAACTTTATCAAGATTGCTTAATTTTCTATCGCTTACCCTAGACCACAAAATAGGATGCATTTCTGCCATATTAGCACCCCAAGTAACGATAGTGTCTGTAAGCTCTATATCATCATAACAGCCTGATGGCTCATCCACACCAAAAGTTTGCATAAAACCTACAACCGCTGAAGCCATACAATGTCTTGCATTTGGATCAATATTATTAGTCCTAAAACCAGCTTTTGCAAGTTTTAAAGCCGCATAACCTTCCTGAATAGTATATTGACCACTACCAAAAATACCTACGCCACTTACGCCTAATTCATTATAGGCTTTTTTAAATTGTTTTTCCATTTCATCAAAGGCTCTTTTCCAAGAAACTTGTTGAAATTTACCTTTTTTATCAAATTCACCTTTATCATTGACACGCATTAAAGGCATCACAAGACGATCTTCTCCATACATAATCTTAGCATTAAAATATCCCTTAATACAGTTAAGACCACGATTAACTGGAGCTTCAGGATCTCCCTTTGTAGCGACTATTTTGCCATCTTTTCTAGCTATCATAATTCCACAGCCTGTTCCGCAAAATCTACAAACGGCTTTATCCCATTTCCAATTCTCTTCTTGCTTGGCAAGCATAGAAGTTGGCACGCTTAGTCCTGCCACACTAGCAGCACTTGCAATAGCGGTATTTTTAATAAAATCCCTTCTATTCATATACTATTCTCCTTTTAAAAAAATAAAAAGTCATCTAATTATAACAATTAAATGTAAATTTTCATTCTTATTTTTTCAAAAAAATAATAATTTTAAATATCTATTTTATAGTATTTTTAAAAGAAATTTTTATTAAAAAGAAATAATATAAATTAATAAAAAAATATCCTAAAGATTATATCTGTATCAAAAAAAAGGAAAAAATATATTTTAAAAGATTAGTTGTTTATAAATGGTCACAAAAGCTTGTGACCAAAGTATTTAGATTAATGACAGCCGCAACCACCGCAACCGCAGCTATTGAAAAAAGAGTCGAGTTTAGAAATATCAGGCATTTCTGTGATTTCATTAACTAATTCTTTATAAGCGATTTTTCCATCTTTAACCACAAACACAGCACGAGCTAAAAGACCTTCTAATGCAGTATCTTCGATTAAAACTCCATATTTTTCACCAAATTCTTTAGAAACAAAATCACTAGCAACAGTTAAATTTTCTATACCTTCTGTACTACAAAATCTTCCCATAGCAAAAGGTAAATCCATGCTCACTATAATAACTTCTGCTCCGTTATAACTTGCTACTTTTTTATTAAAATCTCTAGCCTCTGTAGCACATACTGGAGTATCAAGGCTTGGCACACTTAAAATAATTTGAGTTTTTCCAGCTGCACCGATTTCAACCAAACTTAAATCTTTTGCTTTTAAGCTTAATTTTGGCGCTTGATCTCCAACTTCTAAAGCATTTCCTTTAAGCTTTACTGGACTTCCTTTAAAATTAACTGAACTCATAATATTCTCCTTTTTTATAGTTTAAAACATTGAAATTATGTTTTAAGAGTAATTATATCTCATAAATACTAATATTTTTTTAAAATCAAAGTTTCTCCGCTTTGCAAAGTCCAGCTTCTATCAAGAAACATGAAGGAGCGAAAGAGGTTTTTTTATTTTTATCATATTTTGCATAACTGAGATAAAGTATATTTCTTGCTCTAGTTACCGCAACATAAAAAAGTCTTCTTTCTTCCTCTAAACTTCCTCCCATTCCCATAAGCTTTTGATTAGGAAAACGACCTTGCGCAAGATCCACCACAAAAACAAGATCAAATTCTAAACCTTTACTTGCATGAACACTCAATAAGCTAACCCCTTTTTCACTACCCATTTCACTAGCACCTAAGGTTAAAAAATTGTAATATTTGTAAATATCACTGTAGTTTTTAGCAAGCTCTCTTAAGACATTTAATTTACCTTCTATTTTTTCTAAATTTTCAGCTTTTCTTGTTAAATCAACCTGCCCTGCTTTATTTGTTGCTCTTTTAATAGCGAGTTCTTCACATATTTCTCTATAAAAAGAATTTTGACAAATTAATTTTACCAAAGCCAAAGAGTGTTTAATCTCCATAGCTTCTTTTAGAAAAAAATAAATTTTTTCTAAATTTTTAGCACACAAATCATTGATTTTTGAAATTTTTAAAATAGGATGAACATTAAATTCACTCTGTAAATTAAAACGTTTTTCATCTAATAATTCATCCAAATCCCCAAAAAGACCAAGTTGATAATTTCTTTTTTGATGATTTTGCAAATTCACGTTTTTATCAGGATCTAAAAAACCTTTGATTAAATTTCCATGCCCTAATTTCAAAAGTGCATCAAAAATTTCTTTTGCCAATACCCCACCTACTCCTTTTGTGTATTGGATTAAATGGATAAAAGCCATAATATCTTTTGGATTAATCACCAAGGCTAAAATCGCATTAAAAGCTTTAACCTCCAAGCTTTCAAAAAAACTTCCACTACCTTTTCTAGTACTAGCAATCCCTTGCTCTCTTAAAGCCACCTCAATTCCATCAGCGCTTGAATTGTTTCTAAAAATAACTGCAATTTCTTCTAAATTTACTCCGCTCGTAAATATCATTTTGGCAATATTTTTATATTGATCGAACAATTCTTCAAAGGTTAATAAAGTTGGTGCTTTAAATTCATCTTTTCTTGTCACAACCAATTCTTTAGGATAAAGTCTTTCGTTATTTAAAATCACTTTATTTGCCAAAGCCAGAATACTTCTTGAAGAACGATAGTTTTTATTTAAAGAAAATATTTTTGCATCCTTAAAACGTTCTTTAAAGCTTCCAATAATATTAATATCCGCTCCATTAAAAGCATAAATACTTTGATCATAATCACCCACGCAAAATAAACTTTTGCTTTTGAAAGATTCAATCAAAGAGCTTTGCAAAGTGTTTGTGTCTTGATATTCATCTACTAAAATTTCATCAAATTCATATTGTTTTTCTTTTAAAAGTTCTTTTAAATTTAAAAGCAAGTCATTAAAGTCAACATAGTCAAAACGCTTTTTTTCGTTTTCATACTCTTTAAAAATATCTTCATAAATTTCAGCATATATACTCTGCTCTTCATAATTTTTACAAAACCAAGTGAAAAAATCTTGTTGATGTGCTTTGTTTTGAAATAAAGAATACACATCATATAAATAACTTGCTTGATAAGGTTTTACATCGCTTAAATGTCTAAAAGTTCTTTTTTCATAAACGCTTCTAAGTAAAGTTTTTAACTCGTTAGCCTGCTTTAAAATAATATTTTTATTTGCATTTTTTAATAAAGTATAAGCCGTGCTATGAAAGGTTCCTGCAAGAATTTTATTTGTAATGCTTTTATCGAAAAAAATATTTAAACGACCGATCATTTCCTTACTAGCTTTGTTGGTAAAAGTTAAAAGCATTATTTTTTGTGGATCAATACCCTTGCTTAAAAGATAAGATATTCTTGCAACGATAGTAGAAGTCTTTCCTGTGCCTGCACTTGCGATTATTAAATTATGTCCAAAATCAGCAGTCGCAGCTTGATACTGCTCTTCATTTAATCTAGAAAGTGGCATTATACTCCTTGAAAAAAGTTAAAATTATAAAAAAAATTGCTTAAAAATACAAAATTTAAATATTCTTTATATTTGATTATAGTAAAATAAAAAAATATTTTTAAAATAAAAGTAAGGAAATCAAAAATGAATTTTAAAGTTTTTTCTGTCATTGCTGGAATACTAATCGCTGTAATTTTGATACTTGGAGGAACGTATTATTATCTTTTTGAATACTCAAAGCCAAATTATTCTTACACCCCAACAAATAATTATCAAACCAATATGCAATCAAATGCGTATGAACAAAATTCATATTCCAATCAAACAAATAATAATTATTCAAACAATGCTTATAACACCACATCTTATCCAAGCTATAACCAAAAACAAGAAAATAAGATAGAAAGTAAAATAGACAATAGCACTGCTTTAAACAATCAACAAGAGCAAAACATAAGCAAAGAAGTTGAAAAAAAATCAAATGAAATCAAAGAACAAAATATAAGTGTAGTAAATAAAACAGAATCAAGCAAAGTAGTAGAAAAAACAGAAAAAAAAGTTGAAAATAAAAAAGAAATCACAGAAGAAGAGAAAAAAGCAAAAATAGCAGCTTTAAATAAAGAAATAGAAAGACAAAGAAAACTTCTAGAGCAAGAAAAAGCTTTAAAAAATAAAACGGGCAAAAATACTAAAAAACATAAGCTTAGCGTCGCTGAAGAATATCTAACCATTGGAAAAGATAGTCGCTTAGAACCTCAATTAAGCACTGAAGGTATGCAGGTATTTATTTTGGATGGAAAATTTTTAAGTGATTATAGAATTAACTTGTTAAAAGAGATATTAGATCCTATACAAACTAATGCTAAAGATTATAATCTAGCTATCTTTGTAAAAATGCTTCCAAAAGGTGAAATGAAACTAACTGTTTATAATAAAGATATTATATTTTCAGATATGAGAAAAGCTTACAAATATATAAGCGTAGATAGAATCAAGCCTTATATGAATAATCCTCAAGAAATCAATAGTCACATTGCACGTGAGGAAAAAATCAAAAAAATCAGTATCCAAATCAAAAAAGAAGGAAAAGGTAGCGAATTTTCTAAACACATCAAAAGTTTAAAAACAGGTGCTAATTTTACACAATATTTCTTCCCATTCTGCGAAATGGTAGAAATTTCATCTAAATAATTTTTATAAAATAAAGGTTATATTTATTATGACATATAATAAAGAAGTCGAAGAAAAATACTATAAAATTTGCGAAGAACGTGGATATTTTGAAATAGACGGAAATAAATCTATACAAGAAAAAAATAAAAATTTTTGCATCATGATGCCTCCTCCAAATGTAACTGGAGTACTTCATATCGGACACGCTTTAACTTTCACCTTGCAAGATATAATGACTCGTTATAAAAGAATGGATGGCTATAAAGTTCTTTATCAACCAGGACTTGATCATGCGGGTATTGCCACTCAAAACGTAGTCGAAAAACAACTCCTTGCGCAAGGACTTAAAAAAGAAGAATTAGGTAGAGAAAAATTTATAGAAAAAGTTTGGCAGTGGAAAGAACAAAGTGGTGGTAAAATTTTAGATCAAATGAGAACTTTAGGCATAACTCCAGCTTGGAGTCGCTTACGCTTTACCATGGATGAAGGTTTGGTTAATGCCGTTAAAAAAGCCTTTGTTGAACTTTACAATAAAAAGCTTATCGTTCGTGGAAATTACATGATCAATTGGTGTACTCATGATGGAGCTTTAAGCGATATTGAGGTCGAATACAAAGAAAACAAAGGAAAACTCTATCATATTAAATATTTTTTAAAAGATAGTGATAAATACTTAGTCGTAGCTACCACTCGTCCAGAAACCTTTTTTGGCGATACAGCGGTTATGATCCATCCAGAGGATGAACGCTACAATAAACTTATAGGAAGAGAAGTGGTTTTACCACTCACCCAAAAAGCTATCAAAATCATAGCAGATACTCATGTTGATAAAGAATTTGGAACAGGAGTGGTTAAAGTTACTCCCGCACATGATATAAACGACTATGAAGTTGGTTTAAGACATCAATTAGATTTTATAACCGTTTTTGATGAAAAAGGTGTTTTAAATGAACATTGTTTAGAATTTCAAGGTTTAGAGCGTTTAGACGCAAGAGAGAAAATCGTTGCTAAACTTGAAGAACTAGGTTTTATAGAAAAAATAGAAGAATACAATAATCAAGTGGGATATTGTTATCGCTGTAACAATGTCGTTGAACCTTATATTTCAAAACAATGGTTTGTTAAAAAAGAAATCGCTAAAGAAAGTATAGAAAAAGTTGCTTTAGGTGAAAGTAAATTTTATCCAAATCATTGGATCAATAGCTTTAATGCTTGGATGAAAGATTTAAAAGATTGGTGTATTTCAAGACAACTTTGGTGGGGGCATCAAATTCCTGTATATTATTGTGAATGTACACATGAATGGGCAAACGAGAATACTCCTGAAATTTGTCCAAAATGCCAAAGTAAAAATTTCAAACAAGATGAAGATGTTTTAGACACTTGGTTTTCTTCTGGGCTTTGGGCTATGAGCACTTTAGGCTGGGGTAATGGAAGCTGGGGTAAAGATCAGATTTGGTTTGAAGAAGATTTGAAAGAATTTTATCCTAATTCTTTATTGATAACCGGCTTTGATATTTTGTTTTTCTGGGTGGCAAGAATGATGTTTCAAAGCACAAATGCTTTAAACGCTTTACCTTTTAAAGATATTTATTTGCATGCCCTTGTTAAAGATGAGCAAGGTAGAAAAATGAGTAAAAGCCTTGGAAATGTGATCGATCCTAATGAAAGCATTAAAGAATATAGTGCGGATATTTTGCGTTTCACCTTAGCTTTACTTGCCATACAAGGAAGAGATATCAAACTTAGCAACGATAAGCTTTTGCAAGTTAGAAATTTTACCAACAAAATCGTAAATGCGGCAAATTATTTACTTTTAAATGAAAGTAAATTTGAGGATTTAGAACACATTAGTTTAGAATCAAAACTTGCAAAATACATTTTTTCAAAATTTCAAAATTGCGTTAAAAATGTTAGAGAAAATTTGGACAATTATCGCTTCAATGATGCTGCAAATACAATTTATAAATTTTTCTGGGATGATTTTTGCGATTGGGGAATAGAACTTAGCAAGGCTGAAAAATCAAGCGTAAAAGAGCTTGGAAGTATTTTTAAAGAAGCGTTAAAACTTTTAAATCCTTTTATGCCTTTTATCAGCGAATTTTTATATCACGAACTTAGCAATACAAGCTTAGAAACTAGCCCTTCCATCATGATCGCGCAATATCCTAAAATCGCTTTACAAAATGAAAATGATATAGAAAATACTTTTTCTTTATTGATCGAAAGTATCGTAAGTATACGAAGAGCTAAGAGCCTTATTGATTTAGGAAATTCCAAAATAGAAAAAGCCTATATTAAGCTTAATAATCCTATTTTTGAAAAAGAATTAAACTCATCTATTGTATTTATAAAAACTTTAGCAAAATGTGAAAATATAGAATTTACAAATCAGAAATTAGAAAAAGCAATTTGCGATGTCAGCGATAATTTAGAAATTTTTATCACACTTGATAATGTCGATCTTAGCGGGATTATATCAAGACTTGAAAACCAAAAAGCCAAACTTGAAAAAGAAAGTGCTAAGATAAATTCAATGCTTAGTAATGAAAAATTTGTAGCCAATGCGCCCAAAGAAGTCGTAGAGCAAAATAAAAATTCTTTATCAAATTTACAAATACAACTTGAAAAAATATCCGCTGAACTTGCTAATTTAAGAGGTTAAAAATTTGATAAAGATAAAAAATTTAAAAAAATATTACGGAAAAGAACTTGTCATCAATGATGTTTCCCTAGAAATCAACAAAGGTGAAATTTATGCCATCGTTGGGCATAGTGGAGCTGGAAAATCAACTCTTTTAAGATGTATCAACGGACTTGAAGATTATCAAAAAGGAAATTTAAAAGTCTTAGGTGAAGAGATTAAAGATTTAAAGCAAAAAGATCCTAAAAAACTTAGAATACTAAGAAAAGATATAGGCATGATATTTCAAAATTTTGCTCTTATGGAAAGAAAAAATATATTTGAAAATATCGCTATGCCACTTAGAACACATTTTTCTCAATGTAAAATTTATTCTAAAATTTTCAACAAAGAATACATGAGCGAAAAAGAAATCAATGAAAAAGTGCATTCTTTGCTTGAAATTGTAGGTCTTAAACATAAATTTAATGCTTATCCAAAAGAATTAAGCGGAGGGCAAAAACAAAGAGTAGCCATTGCTAGAGCTTTAACTTTAAATCCAAAAATTCTACTCAGTGATGAAGCAACTTCGGCTCTAGATCCTAATACTACTAAAAATATCTTAGAACTTATCAGCAAAATCAATGCTGAATTTGGAATTACCGTAGTTTTAGTAACTCATGAAATGGATGTGGTAAAAGATATAGCACAAAAGGCGCTTTTACTAGAACAAGGTAAGATTATAGGAAGTGGTGCTATTGATGAGCTTTTCTTAAAGCCTAATCAAAAAATGAAAGAGTTTTTAGGCGAAAGCGACTTTCTACCTTTGCATGGACTAAATATAAAATTATACTTTCCTAAAGAAGTGGTTGAAAATACAATCATTACCCATATGGCTAGAACTTTGGATATAGATTTTAATATAGTTTGGGGAAAAATAGAAAAATTAAATGGCAAAGCCTTAGGAAATTTAGTGATCAATATCGATCATAAAGATAAAGATAAAGTGCTTAACTACATAGAAAAAAACGGTGTATTGTGGGAGTTTGCATCATGAATGAAGAAAATTTCTTGAATGCTTTTTTTGGCAGAATATCGCAATTTGTTTCTGAAATTTCTTGGAAAGATATAAAAGAAGTTGCGACAGATTCTATTTTTACTTTTCCTCAAAATTATGATCTTATCTTAAAACCCGCACTAAATGAAACCATCTATATGAGTTTAATGTCTGTATTTTTTGGCTTTATTTTGGCTATTATCCCTGCGATATTGCTTGCGGTTTGGGATAAAAATGGCATTAAACAAAATAAATTTGCTTATGCTATTTTAGATTTTGTTATAAATATTTTAAGAGCCTTTCCTTTCTTGATTCTTATTGTTATTTTATTGCCACTTTCTAGGATTATCGTTGGAACGAGTATAGGAACTGATGCAGCAATCGTACCTTTGGCTATTGGCGTAGCTCCTTATTTGGCTAAAACTCTAGAAAGCGCTTTTAAAGAAATTGATAAAGGAATCATTGAAGCTGCTAAAAGTTATGGAGCGAGCAATATGCAAATCATCTTTAAAGTGATTTTCGTGGAATCTTTACCTAATATCATCAATGGTTTAACCTTGATTCTAATCTTTACCATAGGTTTTTCAGCTTTAGCAGGAACGGTTGGAGGTGGCGGACTTGGCGATATTGCTATTCGTTATGGATATGAACGATTTAATAAAGAAATCATGATACAAACTGTTATTATTTTACTAATCTTAGTTCAAATCATACAAATTTTAGGCAATCTTTTTTATTCTTGGTCAAAAAATGACAAAAGCTTAAATATTATTTTTTCTTTGATTGTTTTATTTGCTATAAGTATAGTATCAAGTCTAAACAATGAAGAAAACTGCATTTTTCAATTTATAATTTGCTTTTTCTTGATTGCATTATTTATTTTTACATTTATAAAAAAGAAAAAATTATTTCATAACTTTTAAGCAAAGTATGAATAAAAATTAGATATAAAAATAAATTATTTATACTAAAAAGGAAAAAATAATGAAAATTAGAATTTTATTGATATCAAGTTTGCTAGGTTTATTTTTAAATCTCAATGCATTAGAGACTATCAGCGTTGCTGCTACGCCGGTACCTCAAGCTGAAATATTAGAACAAATCAAGCCCGATCTTGAAAAAGAAGGTTATAAACTCGTCATTAAAGAATTCACAGACTATATTTTGCCTAATTTAGCTGTAGATAGTGGTGAAGTTGATGCGAATTTTTTTCAACACACGCCTTATTTAGAAGAATTTAACAAAAATAAAGGCACCAATCTTGTCAAGGTAGCTAGTATTCACCTTGAACCTATGGCTGTTTATTCTAAAAAATACAAAAGTTTAGACAATATCAAAGAAGGATCAAGTATCGCTATACCTAACGATCCTACAAATGAAAGCAGAGCCTTAGATATCATTGCGCAAAAATGCTCTTTAAAATTTAAAAACAATGGCTTAAAAACTCCGCTTGACATTATAGAAAATCCAAAAAAAATAAAATTTATCGAACTTAAAGCAGCACAATTGCCAAGATCTTTAGGAGATGTAGATTTTGCTGTTATTAATTCTAACTACGCTTTATCTGCTGATTTAAATCCCATAAAAGATAGTATATTTATGGAAGATAAAAACAGCCCTTATGCAAATATTTTAGTTGTTAAAGCTGGACACGAAAATGATCCTAAAATAAAAGCTTTGATTAAGGCTTTACAAAGCGATAAAGTAAAACAATTTATTTTAAACAAATATAATGGATCTGTTTTACCTGCTTTTTAATAAAAATATATAATGAAAAATCTATTTTTTATACTTGTAGTTTTTATAAGTCTAAGCAAAGGGGCGAATTTGGAAGAAATCAAACTCGCCCTTGCTAAAGAAATCACCAATAATTTTCCAAAAATCATCATCACACAAATTGATCTAAGAAGCACTTCTTTACCTAAAGATTTTAATCAATATCAATTTTTAAGAATAGCTAATGGGCGTTTTGAACAATCTCAAGGCTTTTTAAGAGCAGAATTTAAAACTCCGCAAAATTTGCAAAAAAATTTATTTTTTCGCTATTTTGTCCAAGGAAATTTACAAGTTTTAAAAAGCGAAAGAGCTATTAAAAGGGGGCAAAAACTAAGCCCGCTTGATTATAGAAGTATTTCGTTTGATTTTGATAAGGTACCGCCTAATGCTTTAGATGTTGAAGATACAAATAATCTTATCGCAAAAAACAATATCAATAAAAACACTATTTTAAAAGAAAATATGTTTAAAACCCTCGCATTAATCCGCAGAAATGATCCCATAATAGGAATACTAAGAGATGGAAATATAGATGTTTCCATAGAACTTACAGCCTTACAAAGTGCTAACATGGGGGAAAGAATTCGTGCAAAAAATAAAGAAGGTAAAGTGATGCAAGGTATAGTTATAGGAAAAAATAGGATGATTATCCAATGAAAATTTTATTAGGAATTTCAGGATCAAGTAGTGTTTCATTGGGCTTGAGTTTGCTCGAAAATTTAGAAAAAAAATGCGAGCTTTATTGTATTATTAGCAAAGGAGCAAAATTAAGCTTTCATGCTGAAAATAAAAAAGATCTAAAA
Source organism: Campylobacter sp. W0014 (assembly GCF_020135975.1). Classification (NCBI taxonomy): domain Bacteria; kingdom Pseudomonadati; phylum Campylobacterota; class Epsilonproteobacteria; order Campylobacterales; family Campylobacteraceae; genus Campylobacter; species Campylobacter sp. W0014. Next base: position 22,691 of record NZ_JACHTR010000011.1, read on the forward strand.
AAAATATGTGATGAAAAATTTAAAAATACTTATTTTTTATCAGATAGCGAACTAGGTGCTGGTGTTGCCAGTGGTTCTTTTGGGATAGAAAAAACGATCATCGCGCCCTGCTCTATTTCCACTTTAGCAAAAATTCATGCAGGTTTAGCAGATACTCTTTTAACTCGTTGTGCTGCCGTAGCGCTTAAAGAAAGAAAAAAACTCATTTTAGGTGTTAGAGAAATGCCTTTTTCTACTATCAATCTAGAACACATGGCAAAATTAAGTCAAATGGGCGTTATTATAGCTCCACCTGTTATCGCAAGCTATTCAAAGGCCAAAAACTTAAAAGAGATGGAAAATTTTATCATCGGCAAATGGCTTGATTTGTTAGAAATTTCTCACAAGCTATATCAAAGATGGAAATAAGCTAAGAATTTTTACTATTTTTTAAGGCTAAATTCATTATATTTTGAATTTTTGGAGTTGTAATGACCTGTTTATATCCTGGAACTTTTGATCCTATCACAAATGGACATTTAGATGTAGTAAGACGCGCTCTTAAAATCTTTGATAAAATCATTATAGCTATTGCAAAGAGCGATCATAAAAAACCTTATTATAGTTTAGAAAAGCGTAAAAAATTAGCAGAACTCGCAACAAAAGATATTTCAAATGTAGAGATCATTACCTTTGATAATTTGCTTGTAGATTTGGCTAAAGAATTTAAGATCAATATCATCATACGTGGGCTTAGAGCTGTGAGTGATTTCGAATATGAATTGCAAATTGGATATGCAAATCATGCTCTTTGGGATGAGATAGAAACGATTTATTTAATGCCAAGCTTAAAACATGCTTTTATTTCAAGCTCTATAGTGCGTTCTATAGTCACGCATGGAGGTGATGTAAGCTCTTTAGTTCCAAAGGAAATTTTGCCATTTTTAAAGGATAAAACTTGTATGTAGCATTTGAAGGGATTGATTGTGTTGGCAAAAGTACGCAAATTTCACTCTTAAAAGAAATTTATAAAGAAGCTATTTTCACTTTAGAACCAGGTGGAACTGATTTAGGAAAATCTTTAAGAGATATCTTGCTTTATCAAAATTTAAATCTTAAAAAAAGAGCTGAAGTTTTACTTTTTTTAGCTGATCGCGCACAACATTACGAAGAAGTTATCCATCCAAATAAAGATAAACTTATCATCAGTGATAGGAGTTTTATATCGGGCATGGCTTATGCGGTTGATTTTGATGATGAGTTGCTTTTTTCTCTTAATTCTTTTGCGCTTGATCATTTTTTTCCAAAAAAAATCATATTTTTAAAAGCAGATGAAAAACTAATCAAGCAACGCTTAGGAGAGAAAAAGCAAGATACCATAGAACAACGCGGGATAGAATACTTTTTAAATGTCCAAAATAAGCTAGAAAATATTTTATTCTTCTTAAAAAATAAAATTCAAATAGAAATTTTACAACTTGATGCAAATAAAAGTATAGAAGAATTGCACACCAAAATAAAGGATTTTTTGCAATGATTAACGCTCTTAAGGGAATGAAAGATCTAACCGATCAAAGCGCTAAATACTATAAAAAAATTATTGAAGTTTGTGAAGATGTTGCCAGTAATTATGGCTTTGAATTTATCAATACGCCACATTTAGAGCAAAGCATCCTTTTTAAAAGAAGTGTGGGTGAAAGCTCTGATATAGTGGGCAAAGAAATGTATGAATTTATAGACAAGGGAGGTAATGAAGTTTGCATGCGTCCTGAAGGGACTGCTGGAGCGGTTCGTGCGTATATCGAGAAGAAATTTGATAAAAACATAAGCATTAAACGTTGGTTTTATCATGGTTCTATGTTTCGATATGAAAGGCCTCAAAAGGGACGCTTAAGAGAATTTCATCAATTTGGAGTAGAAAGTTTTGGCATAAGCAGTGTTTATGAAGATGCGAGTATTATTTTAATGTTGGCTGAAATTTTTTCACGCCTTGATATCAAATTTAAGCTTATTATTAATTCCTTAGGCTGCTCAAAATGTCTTCCACCTTACCGAGAAAAACTCATTGATTATCTTGATAATCAAGAAGGATTTTGTGAAGATTGCAAAAGACGCAAAACTTTAAATCCTATACGCGTTTTAGATTGTAAAAATGAACAGTGTCAAAATTTGCTTAATCAAGCTCCACTTTTAGAAAAAAATTTATGTCAATGCTGTTTAGATGATTTTAATCATTTGCAAAGCATTTTAAAAGAAAATGAAATTGATTTTACTTTAGATTCTAAGCTTGTTAGAGGCTTGGATTATTATTCTAAAACAGCTTTTGAATTTATAAGCGATGAAATCGGCGCACAATCAGCCATTGCTGGTGGAGGAAGATACGATAGACTTATAGAATATTTAGGGGGAAAAAGCGGTTTTGGCATAGGTTTTGCCATGGGTATAGAAAGGATTATGGTTATTTTAGAACAAAAAGAAGAAAAATTACAAAGAAAAGGAATTTATCTTTGCTCTTTGGATGAAATTTATATTTCAAAAATTTTTAAAATCGCAACTAAACTTAGAAAAAACTACAAAGTTCTTTTAAGCTATGATGCAAAAAAACTCGCAAAACACTTAGAAAATGCCGATAAAGCTGAAACTAAAATTTTTCTTTGTATGGGTGAAAATGAATTTAAAAATGAAAGCTTGTTTTATAAAAATTTAGAAAATAAAGATGAAAAAATCATTAAAATTTCAGATTTGGAGCAGTTTTTATGATGGATTATGGGATTAATATTTGGGGGAATGAAAATTTTATTATCAAAAATGGTAAAGTTTGTATCAATTATGAAAAAAAGCCCGCTATTATTGATATCGTAAAAGATTTAAGAAATGATGGTTATAAAGGACCTTTGCTTTTAAGATTTCCACATTTAATCCAAAAACAAATCGAAAGTATTTATGGAAGTTTCAATAAAGCTCGTAAGGAATTTAATTATAAGGGCAAATTTAATGCGGTTTATCCTTTAAAAGTCAATCAATACCCTGGTTTTGTTAAAAATCTTGTCAGACTTGGAAAAAAATACAATTACGGACTCGAAGCTGGCAGCAAAGCCGAACTTCTTTTAGCCATGGCTTTTAACAATGAAGATGCTCCAATAACCGTAAATGGCTTTAAAGATAGAGAACTTATCAATATAGGTTTTATCGCAGCGGAAATGGGACACAATATCACTTTAACTATAGAAGGACTTAACGAACTTGAAGCGATCATTGATATAGCCAAAGAACGCTTTAAGCCTAAGCCAAATATAGGCTTAAGAGTGCGTTTGCATTCTGCTGGTGTTGGAATTTGGGCGAAAAGTGGAGGTATAAATTCCAAATTTGGACTCACTTCAACCGAGCTTATAGAAGCTGTTAATTTACTTAAGAAAAATAAATTGCTAGATCAATTTACTATGATACATTTTCACCTAGGTTCTCAAATTACTGAAATTCATCCTTTAAAAAAAGCTTTAAATGAAGTTGGAAATATCTATACTGAGCTTAGAAAAATGGGGGCAAAAAACTTAAAGTCAATCAATCTTGGCGGTGGTTTGGCTGTTGAGTATTCTCAATTTAAAAATGAAAATAGCAGAAATTACACGCTTAGAGAATACGCAAATGATGTTGTATTTATCCTTAAAAATATCGCGGAGCAAAAAAGTGATTTAGAGCCTGATATCTTTATAGAAAGTGGTCGTTTTATCGCAGCAAATCACGCTGTTTTAATCGCTCCTGTTTTAGAACTTTTCTCTCAAGAGTATTCTGAAGATAAACTTTTACTCAAAGAAAAAAATCCAAAGCTTATCGATGAATTATACGATCTTTTCAAAAGCATAAAGCCTTCAAATGCTTTAGAATATTTGCACGATAGTATCGATCATTTAGAAAGTATTTTAACGCTTTTTGACTTAGGATATGTGGATTTGCAAGATAGATCTAATGCTGAAATTTTAACACATCTAATCATCAAAAAAGCCATTTTGCTTTTAGGAGATAAGCAAAATCCTGCTGATTTGCTTGCCATACAAGATGAAGTACAAGAAAGATATTTGGTGAATTTTTCACTTTTTCAAAGCTTACCTGATTTTTGGGGATTAGAACAAAATTTTCCTATCATGCCTCTTGATCATTTGGATAAAGAGCCAACAAGAAGTGCGAGTATATGGGATATCACTTGCGATAGTGATGGGGAAATTTCATACTCTAAAGACAAACCTTTGTTTTTGCATGATATTGATGTAGAAAAGGAAAATTATTTCCTAGGCTTTTTTCTTGTAGGAGCTTATCAAGAAGTGCTTGGAATGAAACACAATCTTTTTACCCACCCTACTGAAGCGATTATTAGCATTGATGAAAAAGGTTATGAAATAGAAGGGATCATAGAAGCTCAATCCATACTCGATACACTTGAAGATCTTGATTATGACATCCATGAAATTATGGATATACTTAATGAAAGAATTAGTAATTCAAAATTAGTCAATGAAAAACAAAAAAAGCACATCTTAGGGGAGCTTTACTTATTTTTAAATGATAATGGCTATTTAAAAAGCATCGATGGAAAAGAGGATTAAATTTTAATTTTTCTTTTCCAAGTATTACCATTTTTCACGCTTTTTGTTTATTTTTATTTCTTTTATTCCTCTCTTCTTCATCTTTACCATAAAACCATAAAAAATGATCTATTTGTCTGTTGTTAAAATCATCCAACTTATAAAAACTCCTAAAGCTTTCTATAGCCTTGATCAAATTTTCATATTTTTTTAGTGTTTCACCTGTAATTTCAAAATCACAAAAGCGCTCTTCAGCAAAAAAATGAATTAAGCTTTTTTGCACAAATTTATCATAAATAACATAATTTTCTTTATCGTGATGAAAACAATATTTACTTGCAAAAGAATATAAAAAACATTGCTTTCCTTTTGTATCTTTAAAGTTGGCAATCTTTTCTATCACGTTAATATTTTTTTCTTTTAAGTCTTTGTCAATGTTTAAAGATAAAATATGTTTAGAAACTTCATAAATTCCACGCATTCTTAAATTAGTGCTATAAAAACTATCTAAAACACAAACTTTTAAAAGTATGGATTTTTCATTATCATTTTTAGAATTTTCTTGAAAAATTTCTTCTATTAGTTTTTCTTGTTTTCTATAATGTTCATAACTTTCTAAATTTTCAAATTCTTTTAACGTATTTAAAACCAAACTAATCATCATTTTACCTTAATTATAAAAAATTAAAATAAAAATTATATACCCCCCTATAAAATATTTCTTAAAAATATATATTCATTTATAAATTTCTGTTTTAAATAAAAATTTAAAAAAAACTGAATATATTACCATTTTTCACGCTTTTTATTTTTTTTGTTTATTTTTTTATCTTCTTGTATTAAACCATGTATTTTTTGGATAAAATAAAAATAAAAAAGGAAAGATATGCTAACCAAAAGATCTCAAGTTTTAGAAGAATCAATCACTCTAGCCATAGCCTCTCTTGCAAATGAGTTAAAGGCTAAAGGCGAAGATATCATCAGTTTTTCAGCCGGAGAGCCCGATTTTGACACCCCTAAAACTATAAAAAATGCTGCTATTGCCGCCATTGAAAAAGGTTGTGGAAAATATACGGCAGTTCCTGGCATTAGCGAAGTTTTAAAAGCTGTTCAAACTAAATTAAAAAAAGACAATGCTTTAGACTATGAAACAAGTGAAATTGTGATTAATGTTGGCGCTAAACATTCCCTTTTTCAATGCATAGAATGTTTAGTTGAAAAAGATGATGAAGTTATCATTCCTACGCCTTATTGGGTTAGTTATCCGGAGATGGTTAAATTTGCAGAAGGAAAACCCGTATTTATCGAGGGTTTAGAGGAAAATGGCTTTAAGATTACCGCTGAACAACTTCAAAAGGCTATCACTCCAAAAACAAAAGTTTTGATGCTAAATTCCCCATCAAATCCTATAGGTTCAATTTATAGCAAAAAAGAACTTTTAGAGATCGCTGAAATCTTAAAAAATACAAATATCGTAGTTTTAAGTGATGAAATTTATGAAAAACTTTCTTATGATAATACCGAAATTACGGCATTTGCAAGTTTAAATGAAGACACCTTAAAACGCACCGTAACGATCAATGGGCTTAGCAAATGCGGTGCTATGCCTGGCTGGAGATTTGGCTACATGGCTAGCAAAAATAAAGAATTAATTTCTGCTGTTAAAAGATTGCAAGGGCAAAGTACTTCAAATATTTGCTCGGTTATGCAATACGCCGCCATTCCTGCACTTACTGGAGAATGCGATCAAGATATAGAAACCATGCGTCAAGCCTTTGAAAAACGTCGCAACATAGCCTTAGAGATCTTAGAAAAAATTCCAAATATCAGTTTTTATAAGCCCGAAGGTGCTTTTTATCTTTTTATCAATATCCAAAAAATCGAAAAAGATTCTATGAAATTTTGCAAAAAATTACTTGAAGAAGAAAAAGTAGCCGTCGTTCCAGGGGTTGGTTTTGGTATGGATGGATATTTTAGAATTTCTTATGCTACAAGTGAAGATTTGATCAAAAAAGGCCTAGAGAGAATCGCTAAATTTATAAAAAATTATAATTGATTAAATTCATTGCAAATTTAATAAAAATTTATTTTGTTAAATTTGCATCTTAGGTTTTTTAAGAATAGCATTTATTCTTTGGATATTATCTGATTTACTCAAACTAAGTCTTATTATAGAATCTTCCAATCCGCCTAAAGAATGAGGGATATTAGCCTCCAAACTGATCATATCTAAGGTATTTAATTCCAATTTTTGCCCTTGAACTTCAAACCAAATTTTGCCGCTTAAAACTTGAACATGTATTGCAAATGGAGCTTTATGTTCTCTCATGATACTATCTTTAGCAAGTAAAATTTGTATTTCTTTACTTCTTTCATCATCGATTAAAACATTGATTTTAACTTCCTTTGAAAGAAAATTTGTCGTATTCCATTGAGTTATTTTCATCATTTCTCCTTTATCTCCACCAAAAATCCTGCTTAAATTCATCGCCTATTTTATAGCCCTCGCCCATTTTAGGCGTTATGAAGGCGATATCGAGATTTTTATACAAAAATTCTACAACCTCATTCCAAGCATGAGTTCCCGCTAAAAATCTTCCCCAATGTATAGGCATCAAAGCCTTTGCATTGAGATCTTTTGCTTCTTGCAAAATTTGATCCGGAAAAGAATGCGAAAAAGGCCAAGCTTTGTTAAATTGGCCACTTTCAAGGCAAACAAGATCAAATTCTTTAAAATATTCTCCGATTTTTTTAAAATGCGTAAAATACCCACCATCACCGCTAAAAAACACTTTTTTACCCACGCTTTTAAATTCCATCACAAAAGACGCCCAAAGGGTTTTATTTTTACCATCTCCACGGCTAGAGCTATGCTGTGAAGGTGTTGCAATAATGTTTAAATCATCAAATTCTATTCCATCCCACCAATCAAGCTCTATGATCTTTTTTTCACTCACTCCATAACTTTTAAGATAATTTCCCACTTTTAAAGGCGTGATGAAAAATTTTGCCCTATGCTTTAAAGCTTTTACGCTTTTTGCGTCCAAATGATCAAAATGAGAATGCGTGATGATCACTGCAAAAATTTCGCCAAAATCATCCGCACTATAAACAGGAGCATTTTTAAAAGCACGGTTAATAAAAGAAAAAGGCGAAGCGTGAATGTTGAAAATCGGATCGATTAAGATTTTATATTTTTTAAAACTCACAAAAAGCGAAGAATGCCCCAGCCAAGTAATATGCGGGGTATCAAAATCGCTTAAGTTAGGTTTATAAAAAGGAAGTTTAAAAGGGGCAATGGCATTTTTAGGGTAAAGGTAGTAATACTTTAAAACCTCTTTAAAAGGAACTTTGAAATTCTTATAGCTTTCTTCATTTTCATTGAGAAATATTTCGTATTTGCCTTGTGCTCTTTTAGCTTTGAGTCTTTCTTTGCCATCGCAAAGATCAAATTTATGATACATGTTCTTTGATTTCTTCGCGGATCATATTAAACATTTTATTTATAATCTTGTCTTTGAAATTGGAGTTATTGTTAATTTCATTGAAAAAAACCGAATTTAAAAACAAGACTTCCTGAAATTTATCATTAAAAATTTCTTTAAATCTAACATGAGCATTTTGAATATCTGCAGATTTTAAAGAATTGCGATCTTCTTCATTTTCTATAATTTCATTTTTGATATTATAAAGAATTTCCGCTCTTTCATTTTCTTCTTCAAAATTTATACCGCCTTGCTTGGTATTGAATTCTTTTATGATATTAAGAAGTTCTTCTAATTGACTTTGGGGTTTATTGGAAGTATCAAGGGTGTTAGGCTTTAGCTCTCCATTGCCTTTTAAAACGATATCTTTAGTTGCTTCAAGCTCTATACGATAAGCCTCTAAGCTCACATTATCTAAAATTTCACCCATAGCTTGTGCTTTTGGCAAGATGATCTTAGAAATAAGTTTTTTAAGCAAGATATTGAGTTTTTCTAATTCACTATCCTCATAAGGCAAAATTTGTGCAAGAAAAGAATAGGCATTAATGTATTTTTTTGCTTTATTGTAAAAATCTATTTTTACTTCTTCATCTTTTGCGTTAAAACGCATTATCATTTGATCTAATTTAGCATGGATGATATTTTCTCTTTCTCGTCTTAAAATAGCACTAGCAAAATCGTCGATTTCTATTTGAGTATAAATTTCATAGCTATTAAGCTCTGCTTTAAGATCGTAAATTTTATCCTCACTATCTATATCTTTAAATAAATAAGTTTGTTCATAAAAAACACTAAAAGATTTTTCTATATCTTCATGAGTATTGACAAAATCTAAAACGAAAGTATCGAATTTATTTTGGCAAGTTCTATTAAGTCTTGATAAGGTTTGAACGGCACTGATTCCACTTAAGGCTTTATCAACATACATTGTATGCAAAAGCGGTTCATCAAATCCGGTTTGATACTTTTGCGCAACGATCAAAAAACGATACTCATCTTTTTTAAATTCTTCTTTTAAAATAGATTCTGAAAAACCATTTAAAGAACTTTCGCTATAAGTTTCACCTTCAAAATTTAAATCCCCAGAAAAAGCCACTATGGCTTTAAATTGAGGATAATATTGGCTTAAATACCTTTTAAAAGTCAAATAATACTTCACAGCATTTTCCCTTGAGCTAGTAACAACCATAGCCTTTGCTTTTGCTGCGATCTTTTTAAAGCTATTTTGAAAGAAATGCTCGATCATGATTTTTGACTTTTCTTCTATGGCTTCGATATTGCCTTGCACATAGGCTTTTAATTTTGCGTTAGCTCGTTTTTTATCGTATTTTGGATTTTCATTTGTGTTTGATACGATTTTATAGTAACTTTTATAAGTGGTGTATCCTTTAAGCACATCAAGTATAAATTTCTCTTTTATAGCTTGTTTCATAGGATAAAGATGAAAAGGGATAAATTGCTTAACGCCATCAACCGTACAAGCATTTCCAAACATTTCTAAAGTTGTCGATTTTGGTGTCGCTGTAAATGCAAAATACGATGCGTTAGGTTGAAATTTTTTACTTTTGATAAGCTCGATAATCTCATCTTCTAAATTCTCATTTTCTTCAGCACTTTTGCTTCTGATAACCTCTGACATTTTTTCTGTATTTTTTCCACCTTGGCTAGAATGTGCTTCATCGATGATAATGGCAAAATTTTTATCTTTAAATTCTTTGACTTCATCTAAGATATATGGAAATTTTTGAATGGTAGTGATGATGATCTTTTTACCCTCTTCTAAAGCATTTTTAAGCTGTTTGCTTCCTTGCGTGATCGCCTCTACCACACCTTCTTTATTTTCAAAAGCTTTGATCGTGTCTTGAATTTGTCGATCAAGAATCTTTCTATCGGTTACTACTATGGTAGTATCAAAAACATTTTTTAATTTCTCATTTTGCATTCTATGCAAGCTTACAAGATTGTGCGCAAGCCAAGCTATAGAATTACTCTTTCCACTTCCTGCACTGTGTTGAATCAAGTAGCGTTTTCCTACTCCATTTTCTTTAAGATCTTTAAGCAGTTTTTTAACAAGATCAAATTGATGATATCGAGGAAATATTACTGCATCTTTATCTTTTAAAATTTGCACAAAATTAAAAAACAAATCCATTAAAGTATCTTTTTTAAAGATCTCTTCCCATAAATATGCCGTTTTCATCCCCTCGCTTGGTGGGTTACCAGCTCCGCTTGGCAGTCCTATTTTACCGCTTGAATTATTTAATCCGCGATTGAAAGGTAAAAATTTCGTAGCATTTTTTTGTAGCTTAGTACTCATATAACAAAGATCACTATCTAAGGCAAAATGTATGATAGAATGACTAAATATAGGCTCTTTTGGATCCCTATCTTCTTTGTATTGATTTATAGCATCATATACATTTTGTCCGGTAAGGTAATTTTTAAGTTCTAAGGTGATGATGGGTAGGCCGTTTAAAAATATCACCATATCAAGTGAGTTTTTATTGTAAGTGCTATAATACAACTGACGAACAACTGAAAAAATATTTTGCGTATAATTATACAAACTTTGCTCATTTGCATCGGTATTTGGCTTTGAAAAGGCTAGATGGATTTTTACCCCTTTGATCTCTACATAAGTTTGCAAAGCTTTAAGCATGCCTTTATTTTGAATTTGTGAAGAAACACGCTTATAAATTTCTTTTTTATAGTCTTCACCCAAACGCTTTTTAAGCTCTTCCAATGCTTTATTTTGCGTAGCTTGTAAAAATTTTTCAAAAAGCTCTACATCAAGACTTAAATTTTTATCATAATCTTGAGAGCTTCTTTTTATATAGCCATTTTGGTTTATCAGGTATGATTCTATAAATTCTTCAAAATCTTTTTCTTGGTAATTAGTCATTGTTGTTCCTTAAACTTATTTTTCTAAAAACTCATCAATAATTTTTAAAATTACCTTAAAATTTTCAAAATCTTCTTCTGTTCCATGCTCACAAATCCAATCGCACATTTCTTGTTTATTATTTATTTTACGATTTGTGATTTTATCATTATTTTTTATAATGCTAATGGTGTCATTTTGATTATGTTTTTCTAAGAATTTTTCAAACAAATCACACTTAAAAAGATTTTCTATTCCTTTATTGAAAAAATTTCCTTCAAAAAGTGGCATTTTATTAATTCTTAGTTTTTCTCCAATCCATCTTTTTTGAGCTTTATTTTCTTCTGGATCATGTAATATTAAAACTTTATTTTTTAAAAAATTTTGATTAGCTTCTAAAAATTTTTCCGCACCAAAAAGTGCCTTATTATTTGAATTTTTAGCACCACTTTTATTTTCAAATCCAATTTGTTCTATCTCTATTTTTTCACTTAAATCATTTCTATTAAAAATTTCAATTGCTTTTTTAATATATTTAACATCGGTTTTACCCTCCACAAAAACTATAGGTTTTTGCATAGATTTTATTTTATTGTTTATATCTTCTTCAAAAGTCTTTGTTTTTGTAAATGCTTCATAAGCTTTTTGAAACTCACTAAATCTTTCCGCACTTATCCTTATGCCACTTGGCATTTCAAGCAAATCAAAACCATCATCTTTAAATTCTTTTTGCATGCCTAAAACAAAAAGCGGAGAATGAGTTGTGATAATAAATTGAATTTTCGGAAATAATTTAATTAAACTAGGTAAAACTTCACTTTGTAAATTGCTATGTAAATGCACATCAATTTCATCTATAACAACTATCCCCTCAAGTTGATCAATGCTTTTATTAGATGAATCTGTATGTCTTACGATATTGATAAACAAATTTAAAAGTGTGAGTTCTCCTAAAGAAAGTTGTTTGATATTCTTTAGAAAAACTTCTTGATTTTTACGAATTGCAATTCTACTATTGGATTTTCTAGAACCTATACCAAAAGTAAAAGTTTCATTTTGTTTAATTTTTTGTAAAATTTTATTAATTATATCACATAATAAATTGTCTTTATTATTTTTATAAAGTAGTGCATCTAAAACTATATCCATAATATAATAATAATTTTTTTCAAGTGAAGTTACGATTTCTAGTTCTTTATCATATCTATTTAAATATTTTTTTGTTTCTTTAAAACTATCATCAAAATTTGGATTTTTCCAAAAAGGCTCTTCATATCTATTTGCAGGTTGATAATAATGTGCTTGAGTATGCCATTCTTGTTGCAATTTTTCTATACTATTTCCATAAAATTGAGTAGTTTCTTTACCAAATTTTGTTTCTAAATCAAAAGAACAAAAATTTTTAATATCATCAGTATCACAATTAATATAATCTATATATTCTATAGGTTTTTCTATATTTTTACTTTTATATTTTATTATTGCAAAGCCTTTATCCTCATTAAAACTAAGATTTGGGACACCACTTATTTTATAAAATTGTCTATTAGCATTTTCTATCTTAGCAATATTACTAAATAACTCACTGCTAATTTCATAAAAACTATCTATAATGTTTGAAAGCAAAGTAGTCTTACCGCTCCCATTTTCTCCGACAATTACTATAGGTTTTGGATTTCCTTCTTCGGTGAAACTAGCAGTAAATTCAAGATTTTTTATAGCAGAGATATTTTTAACAATCATTTTTTCTAAATACATCTTTTCTCCTTTTTATAAATTCATTCTGCCGCAGACGGCTTCGTTTATGAGTGTGGTTTTGTATTCTTTTATGAGTTCGATTTGCTTTTTGATTTTTATTATAAGAGAGTCGATTTTTTCGCATTTTTCATCTAAGAAATTTGCGATTTGCTCTTGCTCTTTTAATGGTGGAAGTGGAATTTTGATATCTTTTAAATTTGAAGCATATATATGAACTATAATTTCCCCTTTAGAGTCAATCCCTTTTAAAAATTTAACGTATTTTGTATTTAATGCATAAGAAAGAAATAAAGCATTATTTTTCCTTTGTCTAAAAATAATCACATCTCCACCAGCAAATGCTTTTTCTTTGCCCAGATAAACAATATTTTTTCCTATATCTTCTTTAGTTTCCCCTGAACCGGCAAAAAGAATATCTCCATTATGTATAGATGTTATATTTTGTGCTGTTTCTGTAGAAATTCTAGATTTTAAAGCTGTGGTGCTGATTTCATACTTTGTATAAATATCCCCATAATGAATAGCAGGCTCCCCATCTTCGATTAAATCTTGTCGTGATATTCCATTTCCTTTAAGAAATATTCCAAAATTTGCAAGTCTAACCATTTCCCAATGTTCTGGAATTTCGCCAAGCCATTCTATGCCGCTGTTTTTTAATTTTACATTTTTATCAAGCCCTTTGGTGATGGTTTCATTTATCAAGGCTTGTTTTTGTTCTTGCAAAAGCGAGAGAAGTTTTTCTTTTTTCTCTATAAAATTTTGGATTTTTTCGCATTTTTCATCTAAGAAATTTGCGATTTGCTCTTGCTCTTTTAATGGCGGATAACATAGTTTAATTGAAAGCAATTCATCTGGTTTAAGAGTTGCTCTAACTCCGGTACCCAAATTATTAAATATTTGCTTAATGTATAAATTATAATAATAATAATAAAAATACTTTGGATAATTTTTATTTTTTGAAATTAAGCGAATATATGCTGAACTCATAATTCCCTTTTTATGTACATAACCAACCCGACTTGTATTTATATTATCTAAATCAATTAATTTAAACACTAAATCGTTTTTTTCAAAAATTTGATAAGTGCGAAAGTCTAAAGGATTTAAACCATCATTTTGACTTATACTCTTTTCTATTACCCCATTTAAAGTCAAAGCCAATCTATCTTTGCATTGAAAATTTAAATTTAATTCTTTTTTGCTAAAAAACAAGAAAAAACCTTTTACCATTTCCCAATGTTCTGGAATTTCGCCAAGCCATTCTATGCCGCTGTTTTTGAAATTTTTCATTGCATGATCTCGCCTAAAAGTTCCTGAATTTCTTTTTCTAAGGCTCTTAGTTCGTTGTCTATCTCGTCCAAACTTCTTGGCGGTGTGTAGGTGTAAAAATATTTGTTAAAAAGTATTTCATACCCTACGCTTGCACTTTCCCAAGCGATCCAAGAATTTTTTACATAAGGTTTCACTTCATTTTCATAATACTCACGTATATCTTGCTTGAGTGGAATTTTTTCTGTATTGTTGGCTTTATCGTTATCTATAAGACAATTTTCTTCACTTTTTTTGAGTTTTACGCCTAGAAATTTTATAAATTCTTCTTTACTTTGAAATTCTTTAGGATTTTTTTCCAATTCTTTTAGTTTTTCTAAAATTTTGTCTTTATCTTTGAGCTTTGTAAATCTTTCATCAAACTCTAAATTTTCGATACTTTTTGGCTTTTCTATGGTGATTTTGGTATAACCAAATTCGATATTGTCTAAAATTTTGCTGTCTTCATTGCTGATGTTTTCCAAAAATAACTCGGTGATTTTTTCTAAGTGTTCTTTTGTCATCTCATTTTGTTTTGAACCTAGAGATTTTTTCATCTTAGAATAATACTTTTGGCTTGTTGCGTTGATAAGCTGAATTTTACCTCTTTTGTGTTTTGGTTTTTTATTGGCGATGATCCAAATAAAAGTCGAAATTCCTGTATTGTAAAACATATTTGTAGGCAGTGCGACTATAGCCTCTAGATAATCATTTTCAATGATATGTTTTCTAATAGCCACCATACCGCTATCGGAATTAAAAAGTGAGCTGCCATTATGCACGCTAGCAATACGTGAACCCATAGAAGTATCAAATTTCATTTTGCTAAGCATATTTAGCAAAAACATCATTTGCCCATCACTTTTGCTTGTGATACCTACGCTAAATCTAGGATCGTCGCAAGTTGAATTTGAGCCTTTCTTTTCAACCCTTAGAATTTTTTGATCGTTTTCCCAAGATTTTCCATAAGGTGGATTGGTCAGCATAAAATCAAATTTTGTTTCTTTGTGCTGATCATCGCTTAAGGTTGAGCCGTATTTGATATGGTCAGGATCTTCGCCTTTTATCAGCATATCAGCTTTACATATAGCGTAAGTTTCTGGGTTGATCTCTTGTCCATAGAGATAAATTTTTGCTTTAGATTGTATGAGGCCTTGAGGATCTGTGATGAATTCTTTTGATTCGGTTAGCATTCCGCCACTTCCACAGGCATTGTCATAGATGAGAAAAATCTTGTCTGGTTTGTTGATTTGTTCTTTTACGGGTAAAAATACAAGATGTGTCATAAGATCTATAATTTCTCTTGGGGTAAAGTGCTCTCCTGCTTCTTCGTTGTTTTCTTCGTTAAATCTACGAATGAGTTCTTCAAAAACATATCCCATACCAAGGTTGCTTAAGCCTTCTTGGATAACATTGCCTTGAGCATCTAGTATAGGTGCTATAGATAAATTTATCTTAGGCGAGCAAAATCTTTCTATAACACCAAAAAGAATATTGGCATTTTCTAATCTATCTAGCTGATTTTTAAATTCAAATTTGGAAATGATATCTTGGATATTTTCACTAAAACCATCAAGGTAATTTTCAAAATTTACTCTTATATTTTTAGGATCGTTTAAAAGAGTTTGTAAGGTGAATTTAGAATAATTATAAAAGCCTAAGCCATTGCCTTTGCTCTTACCTAAAAAATCAAGATTATCTATTTTATCTTTAAATTGTTCGTAAAGATCCAAAATCTTATCTTTTGTAGGCTCTAAAACCGCATCCACTCTTCTTAAAACAGTCATAGGCAAGATAATATCGCGATATTTTCCTTTAACATAAACATCACGAAGTAAATCGTCTGCTACTCCCCATATAAAATTTATGATTGGTTGAAAACGAGCCGTATTCATAAAATTTTTCCTTAAAAATAAAAAGAATTATAGAAAAATTTTGCTAAAAGTCATTTAAAAAATATTTGAATTTTAAAGGCCAAGCTAAAAATAGCTTGGCATGAAGATAAAAGGAGGAATTATTCTACTTCAGCGTCGATAACATCGTCGTCTTTTTTCTTTTTATCGTTAGCTTGTGCGTCGTCTTTTTTATACATATTTTCAGCTAATTTGTGAGAAACTTCGCTTAAAGCTTTCATTTTGCTTTCAATTTCTTCTTTGCTTGAATTTTCATTTTTCAAAGTCTCTCTTAACTCATCTAAAGCTTTTTGAATATTTGCTTTTTCATCTTCTGGAACTTTTTCTCCAAGTTCGCTTAAAGATTTTTCAACTTGATGCGCTAAGCTATCAGCTGCATTTCTTGCATCTACAGCTTCTTTGCGTTTTTTGTCTTCTTCTTTGTGAAGTTCTGCGTCTTTTACCATTTTATCGATTTCTTCTTCACTTAAGCCGCTTGAACCTGTGATTTTGATTTCTTGTGCTTTGCCTGTTGCTTTATCTTTAGCAGAAACGGTTAAAATACCATTTGCATCGATATCAAAAGTTACTTCAATTTGTGGCATACCACGTGGTGCTGGTGGAATTCCCTCAAGGTTGAAATTTCCTAAAGATTTATTATCACGGCTGAATTCTCTTTCACCTTGTAAAACATTGATGGTTACGGCACTTTGATTGTCTTCTGCAGTTGAGAAAACTTGTTCTTTTTTAGTTGGGATAGTTGTGCCTTTTTCTATGATCTTAGTCATCACACCGCCTAAAGTTTCAATACCTAAAGAAAGTGGAGTTACATCAAGTAAAAGCACGTCTTTAACATCACCTTTTATAACCGCACCTTGGATCGCTGCACCAATAGCTACAACTTCATCAGGATTTACAGATTTGTTAAGATCTTTTCCAAAAGCTTTTTTAACTTCTTCTTGCACTAAAGGAACACGAGTAGATCCCCCTACCATAACGATTTCTTTAATTTCATCTTTTTTAAGCCCCGCATCATCAACCACTTCATTGATTTTAGTGATGGTTTCAGCCACTAAACTTTCAATCATGCTTTCAAATTTAGCTCTAGTGATGGTTTTTGTTAAGTGTTTTGGGCCACTTGCGTCCGCTGTGATAAATGGCAAGTTGATATTAGTTTCATTAGCTGAGCTAAGTTCTTTTTTAGCGTTTTCAGCCGCTTCTTTTAAACGTTGTAAAGCCATTACATCATTTTTAAGATCGATTCCTGTTTCATTTTTAAATTCACTTGCAAGAAAATCGATTAATTTGTTATCAAAATCATCTCCACCTAAGAAAGCATTACCACCGGTTGATAAAACTTCCACTACGTTATCGCCTGTTTCAAGCACAGTAACGTCAAATGTACCACCACCTAGATCATAAACAACGATTTTTTCACTATCTTTTTTATCAAGTCCATACGCTAAAGCTGCTGCTGTTGGCTCATTGATAATCCTTAAAACGTTAAGCCCTGCGATAGTTCCAGCTTCTTTAGTTGCCTTTCTTTGCGCGTCGTTAAAATAAGCAGGAACAGTGATAACTGCATCCACTACAGTTTCGCCCAAGAAAGCTTCCGCATCTTCTTTTAATTTCATCAAAACTTTCGCTGAAATTTCTTGTGGAGTATAAATTTTTCCTGCGATCTCGATCGCACAAGCTCCATTTCTTTCAGTGATGTGGTAAGGAAGTCTGTTTTTAGCTTCTTTAGCCGCTTCTTCATTGATCATCAAACCCATAATTCTTTTTATAGAATATATAGTTTTTTCAGGATTGGTCACAGCTTGACGCTTTGCACTATCTCCAACTAAAATTTCACCCTTATCTGTAAAAGCAACCACTGAAGGAGTTGTGTTTTTACCTTCTTTGTTTGGGATTACTTTATTTTCTCCGCGTTCATAAACAGAAACACAAGAATTAGTTGTTCCTAAATCTATACCTATAACTTTACTCATTTTTTATCCTTTCAATTATAATTTATTTTGCTACACTTACTTTTGTTGGACGTATCACGCGATCGTTAATTTTATATCCTTTTTGTAAAACCTGCACAATACCTCCGCTTTCATGATCCGCGCTATCTACATGAAACATCGCTTCGTGTAAATTTGGATCAAAGTCTTTTGCTTCCTCTATGGTTTTAATACCATTTTTTTCAAGTTTCTTAACAAACAAATCTAAAGTATTTTGCACTCCTTCTTTGATTTTTAAACTGATTTCATCTTTTGCTTCAACGTTTAAAGCCGCCTCTAAAGCGTCTAAAACATCAAGCAAATCTTTCGCAAAGCCTTCATTAGCATAAAGCATTGCGGTTATTTTTTCTTTTTCCATTCTTTTTTTGATATTTTCAAATTCAGCGTTTGCACGCATATATTTATCTTTTAATTCATCGAATTCTTTTTGCAATTTATCTTGTTCATTTTCTTCATTGCATGTATTTTCTTCTTGCAAATTTTCACACTCTTGTGAATTTTCGTTTTCGATTTCTTGCTTTTGTTCGCTCACGCTGCCTCCTTTATTTGTTTTAGTATTTTTTTATAGTCCGTATAAACACTACCCGCTAAGATAATATTTACATCTTCGCCCAAAAATTGCCCATCTACTTTAAGTCCCATAAAACCTTCTTTAAATAAAGGTTCAAATTCTAAGCTGTCTTTAAAATAATGATGCACACCGCAATCTAAGAGCTTAACAAATTCATCGTTTTGATAAATTTGATAAGCCCTTTCTTCGTTACTTCTATAATAAATCAAATTCTGTCTTAAACAAGTGATCTTTTCTACAAGCTCCATGAAAGAAACTTTTAAAGCTATATTTTCTATACTGAAAAGATCAAAACCTATCAAGGTTTTTAAAAATTCCCAAGCTTCTTTGGTGTATTTTATCACAAGCTCTTCTTCTTCAAAATCCAAAACTATAAATTTGGTATTGAGATTAAAAATTTCTTTTAAAATTAAATTTCTACCTCCATAAACCAAGCAATAAATTTCAAATTCTTTGCTTAATTCTTTTAAAAAAACCTCGTTAGTGATATTAATTTCACTTTGTTTTTCTTTCCAAAAATTTTGCCAATAATTTTGCATCGTTAAAACGGTTGGAATTCTACCGCTGCTTATATGAAGCTGAGTGATCAATCCTTCATCGCTCAATCTTTTCAAATAAACACGTATAGTCGATGCTGGAATGCATAAATTTAAGTTAAGCTCACTAGAACCTATAGGAACATTATCTAATAAATAAGTTTCGATAATAGAATCTAAAATCAAACCTTTTTTATCGTGATTTTTCATGACTTCCTTTCTTTAAATTAGCACTCTCTTTTTTAATTGCTAAAGGTATTATACAACTTTGAGTGTTATTTTGTCAAGTATATATATAAAAAAATTTACTTAATTTAATTTAGTCTATATAACTAAAGTTTTATGAGTTAGTATTATACAATATATTTTATTAACTAATATAAAGACACATTGAAAATATAGAAATTTCAATGTTTTGTTAATTTTGGAGATTAAATTTGCATAAAAAGTTTGATATCTTTGTATTCGATTTTTTCTTGATCAAGTAGGAGTTCTGATAGTTTTAAAATTTTTTCTTTCATAGAGCTTAAGAATTCATCCACTTCTTTTTTATATTCTTCCAAATTAGGCTCTTCTATCATATCAAAATTAACCATATATTCTAGCAATTCCTTGATCTTTAAAAAGTCATTTTGTGAGTTTGTGTAGCTTTCATTGTAGATTAAATTCATAGCTCTAGAACCGGCTAAATAGACTTTAATGCGATTGATAAGTTCAGATTTGGATCTGATATTTTTTTCATATTCTTTAAAGCGATCTTCAATAAGCGTGAATTTTTCAAACCCTATATCAAAATAATACGCACTTAATGCCTTAGCCGCTTGATAAGTGGCTTGAATTTTCTTTTCTTCATCATTGAAAGTTAAAATTTTCTTTTTACCTACAAGCACTTTATTTAACACTTCGTAAAAGTCATTTTCTTCAACTAAAGTGCTATTTCTTCTTAAAGCATTGATCGCTGCTTCATTGACTAAAGTTTCAAGCCCTGCCCCGCTAAAACCAACGCTTGCTTTAGCGATTTTGCTTAAATCGACATTGTTATTTTTATCTTTCATGTAAATTTTTAAAATTCTAAGTCTGTCTCTAAAATCAGGCAAAGATAAAAAAATTCTTCTATCAAAACGCCCTGAACGCAATAAAGCTGGATCCATAAGTTCTATTTTATTGGTAGCGGCTATAACAATAACTCCGTTATTGTCCTCAAAGCCATCCATTTGGGTTAAAAGCTGATTTAAGGTGCTGTCTCTTTCAACGTTGGATATCTCACCTCTTGCTTTACCTACTGCATCGATTTCATCGATAAAAATAATGCTTGGTGCCATCATCTTAGCCTTAGAAAAAAGCTCCCTAACTCTTTTGGCGCCCATTCCAACATAAATTTCTACAAAACTAGAGCCACTTTGATAAAAAAAAGGAACTCCCGCCTCTCCGGCAACGGCTTTAGCTATGAGAGTTTTTCCTACCCCTGGAGGGCCAACCATCAAAACACCTTTAGGCATTTTTACACCAAATTCTTTGTATTTTTTAGAATTTTGCAAAAAATCCACCAATTCGCTTAATTCCATTTTAACCTCATCAACACCTGCAACATCTTTAAAGGTTATGTTTGAAATTACAGGCTTGATATTGGAACTTTCTAGCTGGGGATTTTGATTTATACTGGATGCTTTATTGGTGGAAATTGGGTATTTTGCCATTTCTTTTTTTCTTAAAAAAGAAAGGATTAAAAAAAATAAAATGATTAAAAAAACAAAAACACTTATAAGCCATAAAGTATTGTCTTTTTTTATCTCTACTGGAACTTTAGCTAAAAGGGTTTTTAAATCGATTCCATCTTTAATAACGGCATAATTTCCTTCTTTGGTTTTTAACAAAACTTCCTCACTATCTATAATGGCTTTTTGGATTAAATTTTGCTCTAAAAGACTTTGATAAAGACTTTCATCGATGTATTTTGGTTCGTTTTTGATGTATAAAATTCCAAAAAGAACACACAAAATCACAAAAGATATGAGTATGATTTTTTTATTTTTCATTTTTCAGCCTTGCAAATTTGAAAAATTATATTTTTCTTGCACTTCATATCGGTTTATTAACAACCATTCTTTAGCTATATCTTGATCACTTTTTATTTTTA
This sequence comes from Campylobacter sp. W0014, assembly GCF_020135975.1. Lineage (NCBI taxonomy): Bacteria > Pseudomonadati > Campylobacterota > Epsilonproteobacteria > Campylobacterales > Campylobacteraceae > Campylobacter > Campylobacter sp. W0014. The sequence goes on from NZ_JACHTR010000011.1 coordinate 43,827, forward strand.
TTTTATTAAAAAATTGATCATAACCTTCAAAAACACCATCTTTTTGAGTTTCGACTAAAATTTCAAGTGGAACTTTATTTTTCTTTCTAAATTTATAGTTATTTTTTTCTACGATGTCTTTTAAAAGATTTAATCTTTCTTTAGCCACATCACCACTAACAAGATCTTCTTTCATGGTAGCTGAATGAGTATTGTTTCTAGGACTAAAAATAAAAGCATGTATGTGAGTGAGTGGAAAATTTTTAAAATGATCTAAAGCTTCATTCCATATAGATTCATTTTCCCCAGGATGACCCACTATAAAATCAGTCCCTAGCGCAAAACCTTTGTTTGCTATATGATTAAAAAGTTTTAGATCATTATCAGTATGCGAACGCCTTCTCATGATACGTAGCATTTTTTCACTTGTATGTTGCAAAGCAATATGCAAATGCTTCTCAATCCAAGCTTCATCTAAAATTTCTAAAAAGCTTTCATCAATTTGTGCTGGTTCTAAGCTGCCAAGCCTTATACGCTTTATCCCTGAAATTTTTCCCATTTTTTGCAAAAGTTTTCCTAGTGTTGTGCCATTTTTTATACCATAAGATCCTATGTTAGTTCCTGTTAGAACGATTTCAGAATAACCATTTTGTGTAAGAATTTCCACTTGTTTTAAAAGATCTTTTTCTTCTACACTTCTTGATTTACCCCTTACACTAGGTATGATACAATACGAACACGCAAAATCGCATCCTTCTTGAATTTTAACAAAGGCTTTAGTGTGGTTTTCATACTCACAAACGATATCTTTATCGATAAAATTTAAATTGCCAAGCTCATAAAAACTTGTTTTTGCATTTAAAAATTCATTGATTTTATCTTTATTGGACGCTCCTAGCACCCCAAAAATTTGCTTTTGTTCTAAAAGCTCTTTTCCTTTGCTTACAGCTCCACATCCTGTAAGTATGACTTTAATCCCTTGTTTTTTCATGGTATTGATATACGATTTTATCCCACTATCGGCTCCATTTGTAACCGTGCAAGAATTGACAACTACAATTTGAGCTTCTTTTTCATCATTTGTAATTTCAAAATCTTTTACATAGCGCTTTAAAAGCTCCGTATCATAAATATTTGTTCTGCATCCAAAGGTTTTAAAAAAAACTTTTTCTTTCAATCTTTATTCCTTTATGGGAAAATCTTTAAATTTGTGGTTTAAGTCCATTTTATCCACATACAAATTTTGCGCTGGATAAGCGATTTTGATATCGCTGTGTTTATTAAACTCTTTAATAATTTCTTTACTGATCGTACTTCTAAGCACTAAAGCTGCATAAGAGTTTGTCATATACCAAGCAGAAATTCTCATCCCCCAATGCTCAAAAAATACAAAAAATCTAGGTTCCACTTTAGGATTTTTAATGCTGTATTCATCTTTTAAACGAAGCATGTTTTTTCTTGCAAGTTCGGTGTATTTTTTTGAATGATGAGTCACGATTTTTTCTACTATTTCTTGTGCTTTTTCGATGTTGCTATCAAAACTTATATTAATATCGATGCCATCAAGGATAGTTTTCATACCATGATGAGTATAATTAGCCAATAAATTTGTAAAAACATAATTATTTGGTATAAAGATAATACGGCCACTGCGACGATTTTTTGTATAAGTTTCTAAGGTAAGATCTTCATAAAGAGTAATTCTTAAAAAAGAAATATCTATGATATCACCTACATAAGTTGTGTCATTTTGAAAAACTTTAATGCGATCGCCTACTCTAAAGCTACCTCCAAAAACAATCACGCACCATCCGAGCATAGACATAAACATATCTTTCATAGCAATTGCCAAACCCGCAGAAGCAAATCCTAGTATGGTTACAAGATAACTTATATTTTCTATATAGGTAAAAAGCAAGATAAGCAAGATAATATTGATATTGATAAAATTAATGATTTTAGTTGCTGTATAATATCTTTCACTGTCTTTGATATATTTTTTAGCGATATATTTAAGCAAAAATGAAATAGCAATAACAAAAACGATAGAAATGATAATATTAATCGCTCTTAAGGTTTGGATTTTAATTTCAGAACTTGTCCTTGAAATTTCTTCATCAATTTTTTTTTCATACACTGAATAAGAAGTGCTGATGAAATTTAAAATTTGAGTAAATTCTTGTAATTTTTGATGAGATTCTTTTAAAGCTCGTATATTTTTAGGACTTGGATCAAAATCAACCAATTCTTTAAGTTCTGAATTTTTTTCCTTGATTTTATCGACTAAATTTTTAAATTCATTGAATTTGGACAAATACTCCTCTTTTTCTCCTCTTATTTTTTTAATATGAGAAAAAGCCCCAATTATAGCCAAAGGATTGGTAAGTTTTGGCAAAATTTCAACATGATTTGGAGCGCTAAGAATTTGGGCAAAATTTAAATCTTTGTATTCTTTTAATAAATTAAGCTGTTCTTTTAAATTGTTGATTTTACGTTTTAATTCTTCTTGCATAAGTATATCTGTGGTTTTTTTAAGATCTAAATTTAGGACGAGAATTTCATCATTAATGTTTTGATATTTGATAAAATTTTCATATCTTACATTCCAAATACTTGCATTAATGATGGTATTTAAAGTATTGATTTTTTCTTGGATGCTTTTAGCAATGGTACGATTAGTGTCTGCAAAGGCTATGATAAAAAATAAAGCTAAAATGATGATTTTTTTCATGAAAATTCTTTTAAGGTTTTAATGATATCTTTTGAATCGATATTGCTTTTAATCAAGCCTTTACCTAAGGAATTAGCAAGAATAAAATTTAATTTTTGATTAGAATTTTTCTTATCCATAAAAAAAGCTTCATAAAAAGCATCGACATTATCGATTTTATAATGCGTTGGTAGTTTAAATTTTCTTAAAATTCTTTCGATTCTATCGCATTCTTTTTCGCTTAAAAGCTTTAAATTTAAGGCTAAACGATTTGCCATATTCATACCTATAGCCACAGTTTCACCATGCAAATATACCCTATAATTGGTTAAATTTTCTATAACATGAGCAAAGGTATGACCATAGTTTAAAAGCATTCTAAGATGACTTTCTTTTTCATCTTGTTCTACAACTTTAGCCTTAAGCTTTATGCTTTTAGCGATAATTTTGGAAAAAATTTCATTTTCACACTTTGCACTTAAAAAAGTTTTTTCATCTATACTTTCTATGAAAGTTAGTAAATTTTCATCAAATATCACTGCCATTTTTATAAATTCTGCCATACCAGCAGCGAGTTCTCTTTCGCCTAAGGTTCTTAAAAATTCACTCTCACAATACACAGCTTTTGGCTGATAAAAAGTTCCTATAAGATTTTTCCCAAAAGAGTTATTGATTCCGGTTTTTCCACCAACAGCAGCATCAACACAGGCTAAAAGCGTCGTAGGGATATTGATAAAATCAATGCCTCTTTTATAAATACTTGCTGCAAATCCTCCCATATCGCTGATCACTCCACCGCCAAAGCTTATTAGGATACTTTTTCTATCGAGCTCGGAATTAAACATTTGATTTAAAATTTCTTCTATGGTATTTAAGTTTTTATATTCCTCTCCATCCTTTATCGTGGCGATAAAAATCTCTTTAGCTTTAATTTTATTGAGTAATTTTTCTAGATGAAGTCCTGAAATTTTAGGATTTGAAAGTATAAAAACCTTGGTATCAAATTCTAAATTCTCTAACTCATCGATATAAACTTGATACGCATTTTCTTTTAAATTGACTTTTATTTGCATTTTTTCACTTTTATTTTAATCTTAAATCTATTTTATCAAATTAGAACTAATTACTGCTTAAAATTGCTTTATTCAACCGGTATGAAAAGCTGATAATTTTGCTTCATCTTATTATAATGTCTATTTAAATTCGTGCTTAAACTTTTGCTAAATTTTCCACCCAAAAGCTCTTTCTCAAAACTTACAAATTGCAATAAATCATTGCGGTATTGTAAATTTAAAAGCGGATTATCGTCTCTTTTATGAATGATTTGAATATTTTTATCATAAAGCTTAGATAAACTGCTAAAATACTCTTTCATATCACTAATATTTTGAGAAGTAGGATTATAATAATAAAGAGTTAAATTAAAATCAAGCTGTTTACTAAAATCAGTGATCACATTGGCATTATTTTCAAGTTCGCTTTCATTGGCGCTTAAAATCACCGATTCTTTTAAATTTTCAAATTCGCATTCTCCTATTTTTAGTATAGGAATTTTTAAATCAAAAAATTTCTTTTTCTCTTTTTGAAAATGCTTATAATCTGTAATAAACATCCCTATATCATTATTTTGCAAAAAAGCATCTAAATGGGTAAAATCTGTATTAAAATAATCAAAAAATACCCCTTCTTTTTCATAAAATAATTCTTTTAATCTATGAAATATAGGACTCATTTTAGGATTTATCACTCTTATAAAACTTTTCTTTGCATTGCTTTTTTCTTCAAGATATAAGGTTGTATTGATCAAATTCTCTTGAGTTTTTTCACTCATATTTTTCATATCAATAAGGGTAAAAATATTGCTTCCAAAAGGAATAGGAAACTGCCCTGCTTTATCTCTAATATTGTGAAAAATAGTTTGAAGAACAACAGGATCCCCTACGATTAAAATGCTATCGTTAGGTTCTAAAACAAAGCTAGGTTTTACAAAATAGATTTTTGAATTTCTATAAATCAATACTATACGCCATCTTTTTTGCTGGATCGAGCTTATATGTCTGTAGGCAAAAATAGATCCTGAAGGAATTTTTACCTCCATAATCTCGCCTTCTCCAAGTCCTACGTATTGAGCAGTAAGGGCGATATCTGGAAAAAAATTCATCAATCTACGACTCAAAGTCATTCTCGCATCGATTAAATTTACATGAGAATCGTTGATGCCTAGTCCCCAAAAATCCATAATTTCAATCTCTAAATTAATATCTAATAAACGCAAAGCCTCATAGGTTTTTTTCGCCTCAAATTCATCTTGCATATAAATAAAAGCTTGTTTAAAGTCTTTACTCATGATTGTTTCAAGACGTGCTGTACTGGTAGGATCAAAACAATATAATTCCAAAGAATCGCTCTTTATATTAAGTTCTTCTTGGCAAACGATAGTAAAAAAATACCCTAAACCTTTTTCAAAACAAAGCCTTTCTAAGAAATGCTTTGCTAAAATTCCATCAATTATAATTAAAATATGATTCATTGTGTTTATCTCCAAAAAAAAGGAATTATATCAAATGGAATTTAAATTAAAGTATAAAGATGGCATGGCTAGAGTATGTGAAATCGCTACAGCACATAGCACCTTTGAAACTCCCATTTTTATGCCTGTTGGAACCGCAGGTGCAGTTAAAAGTCTTGATGCTAACGATCTTAAAAAAGAACTCGATGCAAAAATCATTCTTGCTAATACTTATCATATGTATTTGCGTCCTGGTTTGGAGGTGATTAGAAATTTTAAAGGCTTACATGGTTTTACTCAATTTGATAGAAGTTTTTTAACCGATAGCGGTGGTTTTCAAGCTTTTTCTTTAAGTAAAAATTCAAAACATTTTAATGAAGGTATAGAATTTAAAAGTCATATCGATGGAAGCAAGCATCTTTTTACCCCTAAAAGCGTTTTAGATATCCAATATACTTTTAAATCAGATATCATGATGATCTTAGATGATCTAGTTGCTCTACCTGCAACCAAAGAAAGGGTTAAAATTTCTGTTGATAGGACTATTTTATGGGCAAAAGAAGCCATAGAATATCATAAAAAAATGCAAAAACAAAACATAGACTTAGATCAAAATATTTTTGGAATCATCCAAGGCGGAACTGATTATGAAGAAAGGAAACGCTGCGCCTTAGCTTTAAATGAAATGGAATTTGATGGACTGGCTATAGGAGGACTTAGTGTCGGAGAGGAAAATGCTCTTATGTATGAAACTGTAGAAAATTTAAATCCTTTTTTAGATGAAAACAGACCGAGATATTTAATGGGCGTTGGTACTCCTGAAGATCTAGTAGAAAATGTTGCACGCGGGGTAGATATGTTTGATTGTGTTATGCCAACAAGAAATGCTAGAAATGGAACTTTTTTCACTAGCTTTGGCAAATTTAACATCAAAAAAGCAGAATTTATCAACGATCACGATCCCATAGATAAAACTTGTCAATGCTATACCTGCCGTAACTTTTCACGCGCTTATTTAAATCATCTTTTTAAGGCTAAAGAACTAACTTTTTTTCGCTTAGCGAGCTTGCATAATTTGCATTATTATCTTGATTTGGTAAAACAAATGAGAGAGGCGATTCGAAAAAACGAATTTAATAAATTTAGAAAAGATTTTTATTCTAAAAGGTTAAATAATGCAATATGATGATAATTTGGCTAAATTTTTAAGCAAAAATTCCAACACTTTATACATGGATTTTTTAGGGCAAAAAATCTTAATTTTATCTTCATTAAATTCCAAAACAGATAAAGAAAAAGTTCATGTTTTTGGATTTGAGGAAGAATATATTTTCAAATTAGAAAATACAGAATTTAAAATTTTCAACCTTAATGATTTTTTAAACATTATCCGTGCTAACTTGGATGAATATAAAGCGATGAATACACATTTTGAAAATATTATAGAGCATAAAGAAAACATCCTTTTAAAGGGCAATTTGATTAAAAATTTTTTTAAAAAAAGTTTCATTTTAAAGCAAAAAATCAATAAAAATTTAAAAAACCTTTCTCTATTTAATGAAGCTTTAAATTTGCTTGCTGAGTCAAGCCCGCATAAAAAAGCCTTAAGGTCATTGATTTTTGGTGCTAATATAGCCTTGAAAAATAGCAAAGAAATTCTAACAAGGCTTAATGAATTGCATTTACTCATCAATGCGATCAAAAATGAAAGAATCAATCAAAGTTTATATTTTTTAAGCGTCCTTTCTGCGATATTTTTACCTCTAAATTTAATCGTAGGTTTTTTTGGAATGAATACAAATGGGTTATTTTTAAACGGCAATAAAAATGCTACTTGGTATATTTTTACACTTATATGCTTGATTTTAGTACTTGGACTTATTGTTTATTATAAAAAAAGAAAAAAAGAATTGGAATTTGATGATAAAATTACTAAAAAATCAAACAAATAACCTATTTTTAAGAAAAATATTATATAATAGCGTCTTTAAAAATGCGCTCATAGCTCAGCTGGATAGAGCATTTGATTGCGGTTCAAAAGGCCAGAGGTTCGAATCCTCTTGAGCGCACCATTAAACTTCAAAAACATTCATTTAGATTTATCATAAAAAAATTAAGCTTTTCATCTTTTAAAATCACTATAAAAAATAAAATCATTTTAGTTTGTGTATTTTTTATAAAATATATAAATTTAAAATTAAGGTTCAATTATGACAACTCTAGGAGATTATATTTTTTAGTTGCCTATAGGCTACATTCATCATTTGCATCTTATTTCCTCAAGAAGTTTTAAAAGGCTTAGAGCCTTTTATCCTTGCTTTATTTTTTTCTAAGATCAGGCAAATTTTATCCAAAGAAAAAAGTATTATCTATTGGTTTTTTTATGGAATTATTTGCTGTGTTAGCACTGGAATCATTTTTTCAATTGCAAAATCTTATAATAATATTCATTTAAAAGCTGAACTTAATTTCATATTTTTTGCAACTTTAATTTTTAATATCTACCCTCTTATTTATCTTTTAATATTTAAAATTTTTATTCCCAAAAAATACAAAATTCCTTTAATAAAAAAAAGAAAGGTATTATTTATTTGGTTTAAATTTATTATTTTTCTTATTGTTTTATATAATATGCAGATTAATTGCAGTATTTAAATATCATCTTTAATAATATTTAAAGGAATTCATGCAAAAGTTTAATAGTTTTAGGATTGTGTTTGATTTAGGCATTAGTGCTATCTAGAAGCTTTGATTGTGCTAAAACTAGTGCAGAATTTGAAAAGATTATAAATTTGAAAAAAATATAAAGGATAAAATCTTATAATGAAGCATAAAAACTCCAAAAACAAGGTAAAAAGACACAAATTCTTTATGAAAATAATTGCTTATTGCAACAACCAAATAAGAAAGCAAAATAATGAAATATATTTTTTTATTTTTAATGTTTTCACATATCACTTATGCTAAAGAATTTCCCGCTTAGCAGAGTATATTCATGTCATTTCAAATAAATGATAATTGTTATAATGATGAGATGATGGGTGGAATTGGATATTCTAAAAATGGTAGCGTCTTTAATAGCTAGAATGCAAATTTTACACAGAAAAGCCAAAATGATATGAATTATTTAGCTATTAGAATAATCAATTTAAAATCTCCTACAAAAGCCATTATAAAAATATTTTCTATAGGGTATAATAACGATTTTTGCGATATTAAAGTTGAAAAATAAAATAATAGCATAGTTCTTAAATCATGTAAATGCAAAGTTGGAGATTGTATCTTGCATAAATAAATTTTTACAAGATATCAAAACAATATACATTAATAAAGTTAAAAATTTTATCGAAGAATGAAAGATATTCACGAATAAAAATTTTTAAAATTTACTTTATAAAGACCGCTTAAAAAATCAATAACTGGAATTTATAACTTTATCTTTTAAGCATTATTTATGTAAATATTAATTATAAAATATTTACATAAAATCAAGCTATTTTATTTAAATTGATTATTGCTCTTCTTTAATCTTTCTCTTTGCTAGTCCCATTTGCTCATAAGCATCGATCTCTTTTTTATATGAGGCAGAAATTTTCTTAAGTTCTTTGTTTAATAAACTTACAGTTTGAGGGCTTGCATTCATATTTGAAGCTAAAGATGCGACAAATTCTAATTTTTTCTTCGCAGAATCATCTAATTCCTTGGAAGTTTTAGATCCTAATTTATGTGTAGCGACATATAATTTAACCAACTCTTGTAAATCAGAATCGCTTAAATTTGGATCAGCAGCAGCTGCAATCATATTATCTAAATTAGTATCAAATACTCTTTTAGCTTTTTTTTGTTTAACAGCGGCTACATCTTTGTCTTTTTTAGGTATTTTTTTACCACTACTTGTAATTAGATAAGCAATTAAACTTAAAAATAAAAAGAGTGCTAAAGCAACGCAAAAAATTACCATAAAAATATAATTCATTAAAGCCTGCCTATAAAATGACGTTTTCTTCTTGAAAAATATGCTAAAACAAGCATTGCAATAAAAATCCAA